>CALZAP010000153.1 GCA_945614335.1 uncultured Prevotella sp. | reverse complement strand
GTTTCCCGGCTTTTCAGTAAAGATGATATATACCGGTCTTCCGAACTCGAAATTGTGTTCAATGTCGTTGTCTTGTGTTCTCAGTATTTCCACCGAGAGTTGGTTCAGCGAGTTATAGTAGCTTCTACAGAAGCGTACGTTTAGCCACACATCGCCCCTCTTGGCCAAGCGTTCGAGTCCCTTGGCTTCCATCTGTTTTTTATGTTCCTCCTTGTCCACGTTATATTCTATCTCAAGGAGTATGCGTTGTTGCTGAAGAGCGAGTATGGGCGATTCTGTCATTGTCAATTGTCTATTACCTTTTCTATTTTCTCGTCACCTGGACGATAAACTATTCCGCTGCACTTTATGTTTTCATCCGAACGGTAATGTTTCATCTCTATCTTGTCCCAACGAATCTGGTCGGTGCGCTGTGCGAGAGGTGCGTGAGGTATAATGCTTCCGTCGCGAACGAGAATGACGCAAGGAATCTTTCCTGCGCTTATTTCCCTGTAACCTCCCTCGTACACCTTTCCGCTCTGGTAGTCTATCCACTTTCCGGCAGGCAGGTAACACATACGCGACTTGCCGGTTTCGAGCAGTGGGGCAACGAGTATTTGCGAACCGAACATATACTCATCCTCCACGAGCCATGCTCCCGGGTCGTCGGGAAACTCCACGAGCAGCGCCCTCACCATTGGCAGTCCGCGCTCGGAGCAGTCTTTTGCCTGTGCATAAACGTAAGGCATGAGTTTGTATTTCATTTCAGCACTCTCCCTGAAGGCGTCTGTGAGGCCCTTGCTTATGAGCCAAGGCTCGGTGGGAGGAGCTCCGTGAGCACGGCTGTGGCTTGAGAGGAATCCGAATGGCAGCCAGCGTCGGTAGAGGTCTTCAGGTGTTTCGGTCACGAAACCACCTATGTCGTGGCTCCAGAAGGAGAATCCGCTGAGTCCGAAAGAGAGACCACCGCGCAGGTCGCCGATGAAGCCTGTGTTGGTAGTGGCCGCGTCGCCGCCCCAGTGCAGCGGGTATCGTTGAGACCCAGCCCATGCGCTTCGTGCCCAGATGACTCCCTCGTTGTCGGCAGAGTTATCCTTAACCGCTTCCCACAGCGCCTTGTTATATCTCAGCGGATAGAGGTTGTGTTCATAAAGTCCGCCCTTCCCGCTATGATAGAATCCGTCGAGCGGAGCAGCCTCTCCGAAGTCACACTTTATGGCTCCCACGCCCTGCTTCACGAGTCCTGCAATCTTTTGCTGGTACCAGTTTACAGTCTTCGGGTTGCTGAGGTCGAGCACTGCATCCTCGTATGGCGACGAGCCGCAGGCGTTTTTCACAGCCATGCCGCCATCGAGCAGTTCTCCGAAGAACTTGTTTTTTGGAGTGAAATACGGCAGTTGCCATAGGCACACATGGAATCCGTCGCCACGCATCTTCTTCATCATTGCCACAGGGTCCTCAAAGCGGTCGGCTGCGAACTGGTAGTCGCACTGCCAGTCAACTCCAAACCATCCGGTGTCGAAGTGTATCACGTCGGCAGGAATCTTGTATTTTCTCAGGTTGGCGGCAATGTCGAGTCCTTCCTTCTGTGAGAAATATGTTATTCGGCTCATCCATGTTCCGAATGTCCACAGCGGCAGCATAGGGCTCTTTCCCGTGATGTCAGTATACTCGTCGAGAATGTCCTTTGGCTGTCCGAAGAACACGAAGAAGTCCATCTTCTCGTCTGCCATATACAAGCTCTGGGTGCCTATGTAGCTCTTGCCGAAGTCGGCGGTGATGGGAGCGGAAGTGTGCATGAACACACCATATCCACGGTTGCTGAAATAGAATGGCACTGGCTTGTACATTCCGGGAGTCTCAGGTCCTTGCGGGTCGGTCACGAAGAGCTGCACTTTCTGTCCCACCTTATTAAGTGATGTGAACGACTCTCCGCATCCATATATTTTCTCCTGTGGCGCGAGCGAGAAAACAGGATTTATGCTACGTGAATTGTCAGAGCCACGCTTTATGAAGTTGAACGGCAGTATTTTCACCTGTGTGGAGTCGTTGTCGGCAAGAGTTCTTGACTCGGTGAGCACTCGTCCGTTCTTGTCTTTCAATACTATTCGCCAAGGGTATTTCTGTATCTCTATTGTGCCGTATGGCGACTCCCATGAGATAGACTTCCCTTTGTCGGTCATCTTCCACGACTTGTCGTTGTCTTTCGGCACGGCGGCAAACATCAGGTCATCGGCATCGTTGTCTTTCGGTTCTATTGGAGTGGTGAGCATGGTGATGCGCACAGTACGCGGACTGACAAACCTCAGCTGGAACTTCAGCTCAGGTGCATTGTCGTAGGCAGTTTCCGGGAAGTCGAGCATGTGTTGCTTCTGCGGCCAGAATCCGTTTGTGTTGAATGCCTGTCTCGGTGCAATACGATACCGTTCCCACTTCACCTTTCCCACTCCCTTTTCAGCGTCGAAGGCCGCAAGGCTGTCGGCGAAGAAGTAGGTGTTGGCAAGGTCGCTGAAGTCAGCCGACACATCCTTAGGTTGGTTCATGAGGTAGCTTATTCCCTCGTTGGTTTTGATTTGGGCCTGCGTGCTAACCGTAGCCCCGAACAGCAATGCTGCGATGATAGATGTTTTGGTCATTGTTAATAATCTTGTTTCGTTTTATTCAAGTCATTTATCTCTTTTTATACCTTAGCATACAAGTCACTCCCAGTATCACAAACGGTATGCTCAGCAACTGTCCCATGTCGAGCGGGAGCGATGCCTCGAAGGCTTCCTGTATCTCCTTTGTATACTCGATGAAGAATCGGGCGGTGAAGATGTATGTAAGGCAAAGGCCGAAGTAGAATCCCGTGCCCACGCGCCCAGGGTGCTTCCTGTATATGGCAAAGCCAATGAAAAGGAGGATGAGATAGGCAATGGCCTCATAGAGTTGTCCCGGATGTCGAGGCAGCATGTCTACACGTTCAAACACGAAAGCCCAAGGCACATCGGTCACCTTTCCTATTATCTCAGAGTTCATCAGGTTTCCTATGCGAATGAAGAATGCAGCTATTGGCGTGGCTATTGCAATGTTGTCGAGCACTGTCCATAGGCTCAGCTTGGTTTTCTTCACATACAGCCAGAGGGCAATCATCAGTCCGAGTGTTCCTCCATGGCTTGCCAGTCCCTCATATCCGGTGTATTTCCATCCTCCTTCCGGCATGAAATGTATAGGAAGTATCATTTCCACCAGATGCGTGAATGAGGTAAGATAATAGTCGGGTTGGTAGAAGATGCAGTGGCCGAGCCGCGCTCCTACAATCACACCGAAGAAGCAGTAGTAGAACAGGGGCTCGAAGAGCGAGTCCTTTAATCCCTGCTGCCTATACAGCTTCTTCACTATGAGGTAAGCTCCGAGCAGTCCGAACAACCAGCACAGTCCATACCATCTGAGTCCGAAAATGGTGGTGACGCTGGGATTCCAATTAATATATAGTTCCATGTTTTTTTAGTTGACAAGTTGACGAGTTGACGAGTTGACAAGTTGACGAGTTGACGAGTTGACAAGTTGACGAGTTGATACTAAACATTAAACCTGAAATGCATGATGTCTCCGTCCTGCACAACATATTCCTTACCCTCGATGCCAAGTTTTCCTGCCTCTCTCACTGCCGCTTCCGATCCGAACTGGATGTAGTCGTCGTATTTTATCACTTCAGCACGTATGAAACCCTTCTCGAAGTCGGTGTGAATCACTCCTGCACACTGAGGCGCTTTCCATCCCTTGTGGTAAGTCCAGGCCTTCACTTCCATTTCTCCGGCAGTGATGAATGTCTCGAGGTTGAGCAGTGAGTAAGCCTTCTTTATAAGACGGTTTACGCCGCTTTCCTCCAGTCCGAGTTCTTCGAGAAACATCTGCTTGTCTTCATACGACTCAAGTTCCGCTATGTCCTCTTCTGTCTTTGCGGCTATCACCATAGCCTCCGCACCTTCCTCCTTTGCGAGTTGCTCAATTTTCTTTGTGAACTCATTTCCGCTCTTTGCCGACGCCTCGTCCACGTTGCATACATAGAGCACCGGCTTTGCAGTGAGCAGGAAGAGGTTGCGGGCAGCGTCCTGCTCTTCCTTCGAGTCAAACTCCACGGTACGTGCGTTCTTTCCCTGTTCCAGCACTTCTTTGTAAGCCTCGAGCACAGCCACTTCAATTTTTGCGTCCTTGTTGTTGCCTATGGCAGCAATTTTCTGTTGCTTCTGCAGTCTCGACTCAATGGTCTCAAGGTCTTTGAGCTGTAGTTCGGTGTCGATTATTTCTTTGTCGCGCACAGGGTCAATAGTTCCGTCGACATGGGTAATATTCTCGTCCTCGAAACATCTGAGCACGTGGATGATGGCGTCAGTCTCACGAATGTTACCCAAGAATTTGTTTCCAAGGCCTTCTCCCTTGCTTGCTCCTTTCACGAGTCCGGCGATGTCCACTATTTCACATGTTGCCGGCACTATTCTTCCCGGATGCACCAGTTCAGCGAGCTTGGTAAGTCTTTCGTCAGGTACTGTGATTACGCCCACGTTAGGCTCAATAGTACAAAATGGAAAGTTTGCTGCCTGCGCCTTTGCGCTCGAGAGGCAGTTGAACAGTGTTGACTTGCCTACGTTAGG
>CALZAP010000152.1 GCA_945614335.1 uncultured Prevotella sp. | reverse complement strand
ATACCTATTTGTCTTTTGACGATGCAAAGGTACAACGATTTTCGACAACTCGTATCAATATTGCACCGGTTTTTGCAATTTTTCTGTTTTATTTTGATACATATCAATATATTGTGTTCGCACACAATTATACCTTATGTGCGGTTTTTTATACCGCAACTTTACCCTAACACACTATCAATCAGTCTTTTAAACATGGATAAAGATAATAAAACACAAAAAAGAACAAAACAGCGGAAATCCAACCGCCAAAAACGTCGATCACATAGTGGGCATAGATGTATACCGTAGAGAGGCAAAGCAACACATAGAATGGCGTAAGCCAAAGCAAAAGCCTGCGTGTGTTGCCCACTCGCCACAGAAGCAACATGAGGATGGTGCTCACACCAACATGGCTGCTCGGGAAGGCTGCCGTGGGACGCTCACCGGCATTATGGGCGTCGCTCACCATCTGATAGAAAACGCCGTCGGCATAGCCTGGACTTTTAAGTGCCTCCTGATGAGTGGCAAACCAGTCGTGGACATCAGGAAACACACCGCGGGCTATTTCATCTATTCCCACTGCATGATAATAATACTGTGGACCTGCGACCGGAATTGCTATATATAATATATAATAGGTGAAGAAAGAGGCAAGGATGACATACGACGCCCTTCCAAACTCATTGTATCGCCAAAAGAAGAAATAGAGAATCACCACAGCTATCATGGGATAATAACACGCATAGCCCAAGTCCATGAGTTCACTGAACACGGGATGGGACAAAAAGTCGGCAAACAACAACGAGGGCTGGCAACCAAACAACCACTGCTCGCAACGGGCAAACAAATGGTCGAGATTGGGAAACATGCGGTTGAACTCATACGTATCGGGATACCACCACGACAGCAGGGCCAACTGGGCCGCTATGCGGCAGAAACGTGTGAAACGGCAAGGAAGCATCCTGTATACCGCCCAAAGGGCAAACGTCATGGCCACTATCCTTACTCGTCCAAACAACATTGACTCTGGATTGTGCAGCTTGGTATAAGTAAAAAACATCAGGATGAGCGTGGCTACAAGATAGTACATCATGGCATATTCAGCAGCCAGCAATCCTTTCTTTGGATTCTTTTCTTTTTGGAAGAGTATTTTTATGTTCATAACCATGTATTGTCGATATACCATTTCATGGTAAGTTTTACACCACGTTCGAGGTCGTATTCGGGATTAAAGCCAAGTTCACGACGGGCACGGCTGATGTCACAGCGCCAATTGCGCTGCTTCATAATGTGATACTTGTCGTTGTTCAAGGCAGAAACGCTTCCTGTCAGCCTTCCTACATACTCGCCAATGAACGTAATGACCCTTAGCAGCCAGAGAGGGGCTTTTATGCGAAGCAACCACGGATTGCCAAGTTCGTGGCGAATGAGGTCGCTGAAGCGGCGGGAGTCGTAGTCGCAACCGTCGCTGATGATATAGGCCTTGCCTGTCTCCCCCTTATCAAGGGCGAGGAATACAGCCTGCACCACATCAAGCACATAGATAAAGGTAAGCACCTGAGGCTTGTAGCCCACAGCAAAATCGACGTGTTGCCTGATGCTCTTGGCCATCATGAAATAGTCGCGCTCCCGCGGACCATAGACTCCTGTAGGACGCAGCACGATATATGGCAAGCCATTTACAGTGGCGAGCCATTGTTCAGCAGCCAACTTGCTCTTGCCATACTCGGTATTGGGCTGCGGTGGCGTGTCTTCACTAATGGGTTGGTAAGGCCGGGTCTCGCCTACAGCTCCACAGACACTGAGACTGCTCAGATAAACAAAACGCATTAGCGGCTGTCGCGTCTGCCGCAATGCCTCCACGAAGTGCTTAGTGCCTTCAGTGTTCACGCGGTGAAAGTCGGCGGCATCCACACATTTTGTAATCCCTGCGGCATGCACAACATAGTCGAACGTCAGGTTTGCCATTTGGGCAGCCATCTGTTCCTGGTTGTCGAAATCGAGTGTAAGAAACCTTATACGTTCGTCGTTGAGATACTTTCGGCTACTGGTGTTTCTCACAGCCACCCACACGTTCATGTTTCTTCGCAGAGCCTCCTCCACAATGAAGCTGCCTATGAATCCCGTAGCTCCGGTTATTAATATGTTCATTATTCGTTGTCTTGTTTTGTTTTCCTTGGATCAACATATTGCCCGTCCACCTTCATCGGCTCCACATGGAGGCTTAGGTGAGTGTTGCTGCCAAAGCGCTGCCGGAGCCGTTTCTCTATGTTTGAGGCGTGGATATGCGACTCGTAGAGAGTGAGGTTGCCAGGCATGCGCACATGCATCTCTATGGCTATGGAGCTTCCTATGCGTCGGGTACAGAGGTTGTGTACCTCGCCGGCTATCGGCTCCTGCCCTACTATATCCACTATCTCCTGCTCAATGTCCTGCGACAGACTTTTCTCAAGCAGTTCGTCGGCCGACTGTCTGAGCAACGACAATGCAGTCTTAACGATAAAGAGGCTGACCACCACGGCAGCAACAGGGTCGAGAACAGCCCAACGGTGTCCGAGCAATATAGCACCACCGATGCCAATGGCAGTGCCTATGGAAGAGAGAGAGTCGCTGCGGTGATGCCATGCGTTTGCCACCACAGCAGGAGAGTCCACCTTCTTCCCTACCCTTGCCGTAAACTGATAAGCCCACTCCTTCAGCGCTATGCTGACGAGTGCCGCCACGAGAGCTATCATTCCCGGTTGCTGGAGCTGCTCGCCTCCTATGGCGCGCATGATGTCCCTCGCCCCATTATAGAAAATCATCACTCCAACGGCAAGCAGCGCCATGCCGATGAGCGACGTTGCCAGTGTCTCGTACTTACCGTGTCCGTAGTCATGGTCGCTGTCCTGCGGTTTGGAGCTTATCCTGACAAATACGACTACTACGATATCAGTAAGAAAGTCGGAAAGGGAATGAACGGCATCGGCTATCATTGCCGCCGAGCCTCCCACTACACCTGCAACAAATTTAAACGCCAGGAGCACCATGTTTATGATGCTTCCGGCGAGTGTAACGCGATAGATTTTCTTCTCGCGCTCTTTCTGATTCATGACCATTATTCTTCTACGGGAGAGAAATCATCCTTACCTACACCGCAAAGAGGGCAAACCCAGTCTTCCGGGATATCCTCAAATGCTGTTCCGGCAGCTATTCCGCCTTCAGGATCTCCAACTTCGGGGTCATAAACCCAACCACAAGTGTCGCAAATGTACTTTTTCATAATTTATCCTTTCTTTTTACTAAATATGTTATTAGAATTTTGAACTTATTATCTTCACTACTTTTTCTACAATATGCTCCGGGGCAATATTGCGAAGGCAAGCGTAGTCGCCACGCAGACAGGGCTTGTTGCCAAAAATGCTGCACGGACGGCACGGGAGGTCCAACTGCACCGCATTGTCCAGGCTCTGTCCCCATCCCATGAATCCTGCCAACGGATGAGTGGCGCCCCAGATGCTGACCACAGGCGTGGCCACAAGCGACGCCATGTGCATATTGGCACTATCCATCGACACCATCGCGTCGAGATGGCTCATAAGTATCAGTTCCTGATGCATGGTTTCCAGACGCCCAGCCACGTTTACGCATCGCTGGTTTCTCTTGCACCATTCCCCTATCGTGGCCTCTTCCTTCTTTCCCTTTCCAAAAAGGAATATCCTGACATGTGGGTCGTGGGCCAATAGTTGGTCAACAACCTGCCACATCAGCCTCTCAGGATACACTTTTCCCTCGTGTGCGGCAAACGGGGCTATGCCTATCCACCTCTCAAAAGAGTTTTTCGGCCCGAACAATGCCGGCAGGAGGTTCAGGTTGCCGCCTCCTTCTGGAAACAACGACTTGAAATTAATCTCTATGGGATAACCCAGCCGGGCAAGCACGTCAGCATATTTCTTGAAAGGGGAATCCTGCTGCTTCAGGCATTTGTGTCCCTTTGCCGTCAACTTCCTGCGTCCGGCACGGTCTTTCCTTATATGAGCCACACGATAACGGTCAAGATTAAACCTCAGCCTGAGATAGTCTGAACGGAGCACATTATGGAAATCAGCCACAGCAGTGAAATTCTTGGCCATCAACCTCCTGTAAAGGGCGTTAAGGCCTTTTACTCCACGATACTCCACATTGAGGTCGGCACCCATGAAATTCACATTCGGCGCAAGGTCCTCAAAGAAAGTACGCGCAAAATTCCTGCTCAGCACCGTTATCCTTACATCGGGATAGGTAATGGCCAGTGAATGCACCACAGGCACCATCATCGCCACATCGCCCAATGCGGAAAAGCGCATTATCAATATATGCTCTTTCTTCATCTCCTATTTCTTGCCGTAAAGCACAGGGTTGGTAGATGGGTCGTTATACATTTTCATCTGACGATACACCTTCATATACTTTCTTCCAGCCTCTATGTCCTCAAGCAACTGGTCGATGGCGGTGCCAAGGTCCTGCTGCTGCTCAAGGAGCACACTGAGTTTCGAAGCACACCTCTGGCGGTGCTCTTCTGAGGCATCATTTCTTTCTGCCTGTTCTTTCATATGGTAAATCTTCAAGGCCAGTATCGAAAGACGGTCAACAGCCCATGCGGGGCTCTCGGTGTTGATTCGCGCCTCTGGAAGCGTAACCACATGACTGTACTGCTGTCGGAAGTAACTGTCTATCTCCTCCACCAAGTCTGTGCGGTCTTGGTTGCTCCTGTCT
>CALZAP010000151.1 GCA_945614335.1 uncultured Prevotella sp. | reverse complement strand
TCCTGTATATCTACACAAAATCAGGCAGTGTCACGGTACGTCCGTGATACTGCCTGATACCTTTATGCGCTGGGAGTCAATTTTAACATCCACGAGATTCATCATGTTGAGGTTTTCCACTATGCCTTTGATTCCTTCGTTGCGGTCGGCCACAAAATGTATCTTCATGTTGAGGAGCGAGGAGTTGTGGAATTCTACGTCGTAGTTAAATTCCCGGGCAATGTATATAAGGGCATCCTTAAGCGTGATATCGTCGAAATAGATGTATCCGTCGCGCCAGCAAGTGTATGGGGTGACATCAACCTCCTCCACGGCAAGTCTTCCGTCGTTGCCCACTTTCAACATCTGTCCTGGCCTGATTATCCTACTTGAGCTTGCTGCAGCCACGCTTACACTACCCGACACAAGCACGACATTATCGTCGGAAGTGCCAAGCGCCTTGACATTAAACTCAGTGCCGAGCACGGTAGTCTGCATGGTAGATGTCTTCACTACGAAGGGTTTCTCCTTGTTCTTTGCCACTGCAAAATACGCTTCGCCTTTCAGCTCCACTACCCTGAGCGAGTCGTTGAAGCGAGTTGGGAACTTCAGGCTACTGCCAGCGTGCAGATACACCTTTGTGCCGTCGGGCAGAGAGACGGTGAGTTTCTCACCTTGCGGCACATCCACCACAAGGCGTTCTTCCGCAGTCGGCATTTCGTCGACCACGAGCTCTTCCTTCATACAATTCCATCTGCTTATTTTCCTTCCATTTTCCGACTTCACCTGCACGTCTGCCTTGGGCTTGGCAATGCTGAACACTATCGGATTCTGTTGTTCCATGCATCCTTCAGTTCCCATGCCCTTCCATATCACCACAGTGAGCAGTATGGCGACACATGCAGCCACAGCCACGACGACAGGCCAAAGCCTTATGCACCTTGGTTTAGTGTCGTGCCTTTCAATGAATTCCTTCAGCCTTTGGTCCACGTTATCGTCGCGTCGCTGGCTGTCGGCTGCTGCTGCAAGAGCCATGAGGTCGGCCATGCGTGCGTTCAGCTCTTCGTTGTCTGCCTGTGATGCGATGTCGTTGTCTGAAGTCTTTATGCTTTCAAGAGTGTCAAGAGCCTCATTGTCGAGGTTGTCTATATCTTTTTTATCGTCTATCATATCAGTACATCTTTATATATTATACAAACCACATAATCAAAAGGTCACGATTTTAGCATTTTTTCGTCTAAATTCGTCGAGCATTCTCAGTGCTTTGCTTATGTGCTTCTTTATCATGCTCACGCTCACACCCATTTCCTCAGCCACTTCGCGATACATCTTTCCGTCGATATAACAACGTATAAGAATGGTTCTTGTGGGTTCTTTCAACGTGTCAACCACCTTCATTGCAGTCTTCATCCTCTCGTCGTATGTCTGTAGGGTTTCGTCTGAGGCAGCCACTTGTGTTGTTTTCTTGTAGTAATCTATATACTGATGGCGAAGCTGTTGCTTACGGAGATGGTTTATGGCAAAGTGGTGGACCGAGCTATAGAGGTAGGCGCGCACAGTGGCGACATCTATTCTCTCGAGGTTTTTCCACACGCCCTCAAACGCCATGCCGACAATGTCGTGGCATTCGTCCTCGTCGGCCACCATCGTCCTGACGTAGCTTACGAGTGCTGAATAATGGCTTCTGAAAGTGTCCTCAAACTCTTCTCTCTTCATCTGTATCGGTCTCTTGGGGCTGCAAAATTAAGCAATTATTACGAGAAATCGGTCAAAATTTAATATTTTCTTCATTTTTCGTAGCCTTTTGTTACGGATGATTGTAGAAATAATAGAAAGTAACAACAAAATAGAAGAATTATGAAAAGACATTTATCACTTCTGCTCTTGGTGCTTATTGTTTGCCTTGGAGCATCGGCACAGGTAAAGAAAACCAATCTAAAAGTGCTTTACGTCGGCGGACACTCCGACAAGGAGACCTTCGGAGGAGGAGCCTACGACACTCTTGCCAACGAAAAGAGCATCATAGAGCGTACCGCAGCATGGGAGAAATACCTCAAAGATTATTTCACCACAGTAAAAACAGTGAAGGAAAATGATTACAACTATAAGATGTCGTTCGACTACGATGTCACCATCATCGACGGTAACCCCAAACCCATTGAACCTCGTCGCAACATCACAGTCAACGGACGTTTTGCAAAAATCATCTACGGTCGTTACTTCCCCGACGACTTCGACCGCCCTGTCATCACCATTGCCGAGACAGGCGAGACGGTAGGCCGACACTTGGGAACAAAGAACGACTGGTATTGCCTCTGCCTCGACGCACACGCCTACGGAATGAAGAAGGAACACCCAATATTCAAAGGCCCATATAAGGTGAAGATAACCATGACCAACCGCCCGACACCTGAGGGTGCGAAGGAGTATGCTCCGTTGATAGGGCAGACACTGCCGGAGAAAACCTCGATGTGGCGAGTGCAAAAGAAAGGCTACATGACCGAACGTAACTTCAAGGTGGGTATGGTGGTGCGTCCTTGGGGATATGAAGATTCTCCAGAGGCAGAATGGATTTCGGGCGGCGAGAGTGCAAAGAGCTACGATGCCATGGCAATAGGTCGCCACGCGAATTGGTTCCACTGGGGCTTTGCTGCCTCGCCAGCTGACATGACCGACGAGGCAAAACCAGTGTTTGCCAATGCCGTGGTGTATATCAGCAAGTTTGCAGGTCAGCATATCATTGCTCGCAAGCTGAACGAGGGCATTGCGACAAGGACCCGCGCCACGGAGATGAAATACCGCGTCAGCAGAGGTGTGTATGACAATTACGTGGAATCAACAGAGCAATATAATGCACAAATCAAGAGTATGGCTGACTCTTTAAAGAAGAAAGAGGCAGGAGGCGAGGCACTTACCGACCTTGACAAGCAATATCTCATGATGGCGGAACATCCGCAGCCTACTCCTACCTACGAGCAGTTCATACAGCAGCAGGCGGGACCGCTGTTCGCAAAGTTTGGCACCGATGTTGCCGCCTATGAGAAATACTTCAAAGAGAACACTCCTTACTTCTACGGCACCATTGACGGATACGACTTCCTGCTCGACGAGGACGCAAAGAGCCTTGGCGTCGCCAACAACGACAAACGACTCCTCGACCTTGCCATCAGCCTTTGGGAGAAAGGTGAGGACGTGGAGAAGGCTCGCCGCCTGCTCTACCGATACACCCTTCTACGCTATGACAACCCGAAGGAGTGGCGAGCATGGTATAAGAAATACGAAAAGCTTCTCTTCTTCTCTGAGAGCGGCGGTTGGCTTTGGCTTGTGAACTCACAAGACCCGAAGACTCCGGGCAACGACTATTCTGTGCTGAAATACGACGAAGCAGACATAGTTGCCATGACACAGGTGAAGGAAGCCACTTCCACAGACAATCCTGTACAGCTTGCCGCAGCCATTGAGTCTGAAGGCGAGGAAAAGACTCTCGTTGTGAAGATGAAGATCCATCCCGGCTATCACATCTATGCAGTGGTTTCCGACAAAGACCCATATATTGAAAACACCTACGACATAAGTTTCAAAGGCAACGGCAAACTCGTTGGAGACTTGCAGAAGCCTACAGGCAGGATGCTCAACACCTCTGGAACAGTGGTGTATGAGAACGAGGTGGTGCTGAAGCAGAAGTTCACTGCCAAGGGCTATGGCTCCATCAGCTTCACCATCAACTTCCAGGCATGCGACAATCATGCTTGCTTGCAGCCAATGTCGAAAACAATAGAAACGGTATATTAACAACAATAAAAAACAGCAATTTATGAGAGAGAAAAAGAGAATTGCGGGATTGCTCGTCGCGTTGCTCGTCTGTATGACGACAATGGCACAGGGCATTTCCATGAAGTTCAAAAACGAGAGTTTGCCTTCGGCATTCAAGAAAATTGAGAAGGCTACCGACTACAAGTTCGTGTTTGCCTACAACGACGTAAGCCAATACACAGTTACTGGCGATGTGAACAAGGCAACAATCAACGACGTGATGGTGTTCCTCCTGAAGGACAAACCACTTGACTACACCGTGAAGGGAAAGATAGTCAACGTCACGAAGCAGAACCGCAAGCCCACGAACACGAGGACAAGACGTGTGTCGGGCTACGTGACCGACGAGAACGGCGAGGCACTCATTGGCGTAACCATCTGCATTGGCGACTCCAAGGTGTGTACCATCACCAACAACGACGGCTTCTATCAGCTCGACGTGCCAACAAGCGCCTGCACGCTGAGGATGAGTTTCATCGGCTCACTCACCTCTGAGGTACACCTGCCAAAAGGCACCGCCGCACTGAAGCGCAACGTGCAGATGCAGACCGACCTCATGCTTGAGGAAGTGGTGGTGACAGGTTATCAGGAAATATCGAAACCGAAGATGACAGGTTCGGTAACTACCATCACCGCATCGAAGCTCGACGAGCGCTATACAGCCAACATCATGGACAACCTTGAGGGCCGCGTGGCTGGTCTCTCCACCTACAACGGCAAGATGACCATCCGCGGTACGTCGTCGCTCTATGCCGAGACACAGCCACTGCTCGTAGTGGATGGTCTGCCTATAGAAGGCTCGATAGATGACCTCAACCCCTACGACATAGAGAGCGTCAACGTGCTGAAGGACGCCGCCGCAAACGCCATCTACGGTGCGCGTGCCTCAAACGGTGTGATCGTCATCACCACGAAGAACGCCAAGAAAGCGGGAAAGGTTGACATCGACTTCTCGG
>CALZAP010000150.1 GCA_945614335.1 uncultured Prevotella sp. | reverse complement strand
AATATTCACAAGAGTCATAACACTCTAATATATCTTTGTACATGAGGCTCTACTGGCAAGTGATTGTCGGTAGAGCCAATTTTTGGTAACTTAACAAGGTAAAAAGAATGTTGATGGATATACAAATGACGATTATCATGATTGTCACAATAGCAATGATGGCATTGGGCATAATAACGCTAAAAAACACAAGGGTCAGATAAGTGAAAACTAATGAAAACGGGACGAAAAAGACAAAAAAATCGGTCTTTTTTTATAAAGAAGTCATAAAAAGCCACTTTTTATCATATATTTAACTTAATATAAAGTAAGAAGTTGCAGATATTTGAAGAAAACTAAGTAAATTTGCACCTAAAAATTAAAAAAACTATTGATGAGAATACATTTCAGAGCTATATGCCTGCTGTTTGCAGCAGCTATAACCGCGGCTTCATGCCTTAACTCTGATGACGACACCGTCTCTTACTACGACGATGCCGCCATCACGTCATTTTCATTGTCAAGTGCAAAAATGACTATACACACAACATCATCCAAGGGCGAAGACTCCACTTATGTGGAAGTCAGCACCAAGGTGAGCAATTATAATTTCATTATCGACCAGTTAAAAGGACTTATATACAACGTCGATTCGCTTCCCGTGGGCACCGACCCTACAAAAATACTCTGTACATACTCTACAAAAAACAATAGCCTTGCTGCAATAAAGTCGATGACAAGCGACTCGCTGGCTTACTTCAGCACTTCAGACAGCATCGACTTCTCTAAGCCAAGAACCGTAACTGTGTACTCTTCAAGCGGACTTGCAAAGAAAGACTATACCATATCAGTGAACATACACAAGGAAAAGGCTGACACTTTAAAGTGGAACCAATATCCCGACTGCCAGTTTGCAAAGACGGCAAAGGGCTTGAAATCATTCTATCTCAACGGAAGCATAGTGCTTCTCGCCGCAAACGGTGAGAACACAAGCGTATATTCACTCGATGCCGCCAACGGAAGACAGTTCAGCAGCCTGAACACCACACTTGCAACCGACGCTTGGAAAAACGCACTCGTGAAGGGAAACACTCTCTACGTGCTCGACGGCAAAAGCCTGAAAAAGTCAGCCGACGGACAGAACTATGACACTATATTGGACAATGCACCGATACAAAGGCTCATAGCTGCATCCACAGAAGAGATTTACGGCCTTGACGGCGACAACAACATCATGGTGTCGAAAGACAGTGGACTCACATGGAATGCAGACCAAATGGACTCGGACAACAA
The DNA here is from genome assembly GCA_945614335.1 of uncultured Prevotella sp. GTDB lineage: Bacteria > Bacteroidota > Bacteroidia > Bacteroidales > Bacteroidaceae > Prevotella. Next base: position 3,492 of record CALZAP010000150.1, on the reverse strand, counting down.
GTTCGTCCCCACAGACGATGTCTCATACATTTGCATACCATTCAAATACAGCGCCAACAGCGACTATGTGCTCATGGCCGGCAACAATGCAAAGGCATCCACTGCCTCCGACTCAACAGCTTATGTCTGGAGCAAGACAATAGACAAGAGCGTGGACTACAAGGAAAACAAGTGGACTTACTACAACTACGACAGCAACAGCAAGGCAACACTGAAGAGCCTCAATGGACTTACATTAGTGTGCCACGGCAATTATATACTTGCCTTGGGAGGAAAAGGCTTGGGAGGATGCAAGGCAGCGGCTTACTCCGCCATATACACCAGCCTGGACAACGGACTGACATGGAAGAAGAACGATACCATAGTCTACCCCTACGGCTTTGACAGAAACATTACCGCCATGGCCGTATGCACCGACAACGACAACTACATCTGGATGGTCTGCAACAACACCGGACAGGTATGGAAAGGCAGACTGAACGAGGTGGCTTGGCAATAGACAGGAATTAAAGGAGAGTAAAAAAGTCAAACATGAGATTCTTTGCCGTATTAGCACTGATAGCGGTCACACTTGTGGCAAAAGCGCAAGAAGACCAGGAATACCGCCTCGAAATAGGCGGAGGAATCGGGCTGACGTCATATCAGGGCGACTTCAACGGCAGCATCACGGCAAACATGCAGCCGTCATTCGCTGCCACGGCAAAATACAAGTGGAACCCGAGAATGGCAATAGCCGCGACAATAGGCTATCATCCCATAAAGGGAAACTACTCGAACACCGACACTGTATATCCCGAACTGCCAGAGGGAAAAAAGTCGTTCAGCAACTCCATCGTCGACATCGGAGGACGCTACGAATACAACTTCTGGCCTTACGGCACAGGCAACGACTATCGGGGGGCAAAACGACTCACGCCATTCCTCACGGCAGGCATCGGCCTGTTCGTGGCAAGCGTGAAAGGAGGAACGGTGGTGGCTACAAACTTCCCATTGGGCGGTGGAGTGAAATACAAGATAGCAAAACGGCTCAACCTCACGGCTGAATGGATAATGAGATTCACCACAAGCGACCTCATAGACGGTGTGCAAGACCCATACGGCATAGCCAGCAGCGGGGCGTTTAAGAACAAGGACAGCTACAGCACACTGCAAGTGGCATTGACTTACGACCTTTGGGCGAAATGCCGAACATGTCACAACGACGATTATTAATCGATAATTACAATACTATATATATGGCATACAATTTAGACATGACAAGAATACCGGAACACGTGGCCATCATTATGGACGGAAACGGCAGATGGGCTACCGAACGGGGAAAAATACGTAGTTACGGGCATCAAGCCGGTGTGGATGCAGTGAGACGAATAACGTCGGAATGTACACGCATCGGTGTCAAATTTCTTACTCTCTACACTTTCTCGACAGAAAACTGGAACCGGCCGGCTGACGAGATTGCCGCACTGATGGGACTGATTATCTCAGCCCTGGAAGACGAGCTGTTCATGAAAAACGACGTGAAGTTCCGGGTCATTGGCGACTTCGACCGACTGCCTAAGAACGTGCAGGACAAACTTAACGGCCTGATGAAACTCACTGCCAACAACAAGACCATGACCATGGTAGTGGCACTGAGCTACTCTTCACGCTGGGAATTGACCAAGGCGGTGAAAGACATTGCAAGGGAAGTGGCAGAAGGAAAGACAAATGTGGAAGATATATGCGAATCAACCATATCTGAACATCTCACCACAAACTTCATGCCAGACCCAGACCTGCTCATCAGGACCGGAGGTGAGATAAGAATAAGCAACTACCTGCTCTGGCAGATAGCATACAGCGAACTGTACTTCTGCGACACTTACTGGCCAGACTTCAGCGAGGACGACCTGCACAAGGCCATCGCTACATATCAAGGAAAACAACGACGCTTCGGACTTACAGAGGAACAAGTCGAAAATAAAGAAAACGAAAAAAAGGAAGAATGAACACTTCTAAGTTAAAGAAATACGTAATTAACAAGTTAGCGGCTATCGCTCTCGTGGCTTTCTCCTGCTGTCTATCGGCAGAAGCACAGGATGTTATAGTCAATCCGGAAATATCTTACGCCGGAACTCCAAGAACTTGTACCATCGGCGGAATAGCGGTAAAAGGCGTCGAGGGATACGAGGACTACGTGCTTACTGGACTCTCGGGACTTTCCGTCGGTCAGGAAATCAGTGTGCCCGGACAGGAAATCACAGAAGCTGTGAAAAGATACTGGCGACATGGACTCTTCTCTAAGGTTAGCATATCGGCAGACTCTCTCGTTGGCTCGAAAATATACCTTTGCTTCAACCTTGCTCTCCGCCCAAGGGTGAGCAACATCAACTATCACGGCATCAAGAAGTCGGAAAGGGAGGACATGGAGGCGAAGCTCGGCATCATGAAGGGGTCGCAAATCACACCTAACATGATCGACCGAGCCAAAATTCTCGCAAAGAAATATTTCGACGACAAAGGTTATAAAAACGCCGAGATAAACATCATGCAGAGAGACGACGTGGCTGAGAAAAACAAGGTCATACTCGATGTATATATCGACAAGAAAGACAAGATGAAGGTGCGCTATATCTTCATCGACGGCAACGACAACCTCAAACTCTCGAAAATCAAGGGTGGACTGTTCAAAAAGGGTGTCTTCTCCAAGACACACGAGGCCGGTACGCTCGGCTCGTTCCTGAAATCGAAGAAGTTCACACCAGAAAGATACGAAAAAGACAAGCAGAACCTCATCGAAAAGTATAACGAACTGGGTTACCGCGACATGACCATCGTTCGCGACAGCGTGATAAACCACGACGAGAACCATGTCAATATCTATCTTAAGATTGACGAGGGACAGAAATACTATCTGCGCAACATCACATGGGTGGGCAACACCATTATCAATTCCGACGCTCTCAACATGATGCTCGGAATGAAGACCGGCGACGTCTACAACCAGAAGGAAATGCGCAAAAGACTGTCGGAAGACGAGGACGCCGTGGGTAACTACTATTGGAACAACGGATACCTCTTCTACTCGCTCGTTCCTACTGAAGTGAACATCGTGGGAGACTCCATCGACGTGGAAATGCGAATCAGCGAAGGACAGCAGGCTCACGTAAGCCATGTGCGCATCTATGGTAACGACAGACTCTACGAAGATGTCGTAAGACGAGAACTGAAGGTGAAGCCCGGCGACCTCTTCTCTAAGGACGCTCTCATGCGTACAGCACGAGAAATCGCATCAATGGGATTCTTCGACCCTGAAAAAGTAAACCCCGACATACAGCCTAACTATGAAGACGGTACTGTGGACATCAACTGGCCGCTCGAACAGAAGTCTAACGACCAGGTGGAATTCTCACTCGGATGGGGACAGACTGGTGTCATAGGCCGAATATCTCTGAAGCTCAACAACTTCTCAATGAGAAACCTGTTCGGCAAAAACAAAATGCACAGAGG
>CALZAP010000149.1 GCA_945614335.1 uncultured Prevotella sp. | reverse complement strand
GCAATAGAAGAGGCTGTGGACACCGTATGGGACAACCTTACGGCATCGGCACAGACTATTATCGACCGTCAAGGTGTGGCTTACACCGACCAGGAAGGCGACTTGGTGACGAGCATAGTGGGCGGAAAAGACTGCGTGTTCACCTGCCATGAAAACGGATGTTGCTTCTGCGCACTTGAGAAGGCTTATCGTGCCGGAAAGACAAAATTCTGTAAGCCCATAAGCTGTGCTCTCTATCCCATACGCGAAGTGCATCTGAAAAACGGGCTCATTGGACTTAACTACCATCGTTGGGATGTGTGCAAGGAAGCTGTGAAGAAAGGCAAGGAGCTCAATCTCCCGATATATAAGTTTCTGAAGGCTCCCCTCGTCAGACGTTTCGGCGAAGAATGGTACAATATGCTGGAGGAATGTGCTAAGGAGTTAAGAAGTTAAGGAGTTAAGAAGTTAAGAAGTTAAGGAGTTAAGAAGTTAAGAAGTTAAGGAGTTAAGGAGTTAAGGAGTTAAGAAGTTAAGGAGTTATACGGAGAAAAGCTATCATTTCTTCCTGTAGGCTGTTGGAGTTACTCCTACATGCTCACGGAAGAACTTTCCGAGAAACGACTGGTTGGGGAAGTTCATCTCGTCGGCTATCTCCTTTATGCTCTTTGTCGACGTTTTCAGGAGAATGCGCAATTCAAGTGTCACATAACTGTCTATCCACTCGTTTGGAGTGCGACTGCTGACGCTCTTCACTGTTTCGGAAAGATATTTTGGCGTTATGCCCAATTGCAAGGCATACCATCCCACTTTCCTTTCGTGTTTGAAATGTAGTTCTACAAGACGTATAAACTTGGTGAAAATGTCTTCTGCACGAGTCTGCTTTCTGTTGGCCGACTCCTCTTGCACCCTAAGTATAACGTTGCTTAGGTCGTAGAACATTGCCAATATCAATGTACCGGCAATGTGGCGGCGAAACTTGTTGGCGGGGTCGCCGATTTTCTCCTTCAGCAAGAAGAAGTAGCTTCTGAAGAGTTCCACTTCCTTGTCTTCCAACGACACCACCGGATGACTTCTTGAGAAACAAAACAGTGTGGAAACATCGCTTACGTTACGCACTATCTCGTAGAAGAAGTTCACTGAAAGCATCATCACGAGTCCATCGGCATCGTCGGTGGCACTGAAATTGTCGACGATGTGTCGGTCGGAAACTATCACGAGGTCATTTTTTCTTATTACAAACTCTTGTGTGTCGATAGTAAATCGACACTCTCCGTTTGTACACAGTGCGACAAGAAGGAATGTAAGCCTATGAGGACTCGTGGGCATGGAGGCACGGTTCAGCCTGTCGCTCAACAGCACGTCGCCGTCGATAAAGTCGGTATGGTCGTGTGCCACCTGTGTCAGCCTCAGGCTTAGTTCTTTTATGTCGTTGTTGTTCATAAGTCGTTGTTGAGTGAATATGTGTATCCAATACCTAAAGGAAAAAGATGCCTTCCGGTCCCATGTTGAACAGGAGGTCGAGAATGCTGAGATTGGGCAGGAATCCAGTTCGGGATGCAAACACCTGATAATACTGGCGCGGCTGGAAGCTGCTGTCGGGCAATGGACGCTTCGGCACTATGGTTTCCCTATAATCCACCGTTCCCTCAGGCAACATGTCACGTTTCACGTATTGGTCGGTGAGGCGCAGTTCTGGACGCACGTCGAGCAGTTCACACACCTTATGGCATATCTCCATGTTGAAGTCGAAGAGGTAATCGTAGCGACGCTCGAAAAAGGGATGCAGGTCGTCTGCATAATACTCAAAGAAAGGCGACTCGCTGTATGCGCTTTGCAGGGCATTCCAATGCAGCTGTCTCCAACGTCCGTGGTCGCTGATGCGTATGTCGCGTATAGGGCAGCGGTTGAGGTCGCCGTTTTCTGGCCGTTCCACCGGCACAGTGAGCGCCTGGATGCCGTTGGCAGTGGCAATGACACACCGGTTTCTGTAGGTTTGCTTGCAGTAGTTCTCGTATGCCTCAATCAGCGTGACGTCGCCGCTGTTGAGTTTCTGATACCATTGCACCGGACCGAAATATGTTGTTGAGAGAAGATTCATTGTCATTGATGTTTATTGCGGCAAGAGGCAACAACGCTTCTTGTCGAAGCCTGTGTAGAACGGGAGCGAGTCGTCGTGGTTGTAGACCACGAGCACTACTCTTCCGATGATGCTTGCCTCGGGAATAGTGCATGGAGTGCGTTTCTTCCCCATCTCCACCACATAGTAGTTCTGCTTGTCGCACGTCACCTCGCCAGGCACAAGGAAAGGGCCTTCCTTTGTGTGGAGAGTGTCGCCGGGCATTGCCTTTACTACCCCTACGAACACCCCGTTGGCCTCTGGCAGCGGATGGTCAAAGGCGATGATGTCGCCCTTGTCCGGCATTGGTGCTCCCCGTCGTCCATATCCGAATATGCCGTTTATTTCTCCGGCTCTGAGCCCGTAGCTCCAACGGTTGACCATAATTCGGTCACCGCTCTTAAACATTGGTTCAAGAGCGTTACCCTCTATAGTGTATATGGTCAACACCAAAGCCCTGAAGGCAAAGAGGGCCACGATAGCCAATAGTATGGCGACTGCGGATTTTTTCACATCTTCTGTTGTTCTCCCGTTATTTTATATTGTCCACAAAGCGGAAGAGTCGCTGCCAGCGAATGCCTCCGAAACCGCTTCGGTCAGGATCGCTCGACCACCAGATGAAGATAGGTTTTCCCACCACATGGTCTTCCGGCACGAATCCCCAGTATCTGGAGTCGGCGGAGTTGTGGCGGTTGTCGCCCATCATCCAGTAGTAGTCCATCTTGAAAGTGTAGCTGTTTGCTTCCTTTCCGTTGATGAATATCTTTCCGTCCTTTATTTGCAGGTCGTTGTGTTCATACACCCTTATCGGTCGTTCGTATACTGCAATATTGTCGAGCGTCAGTTTTGTGCTCTTTCCCTTTGCCGGTATCCATATCGGTCCGTAGTTGTCTCGTGTCCAGTGCATGTTTCCGTTGAGCGGATAGATGTCGAGTTCCGAAGCGTCGGTGTTTATCTCTATGCTTTCCACAAGGTCTTTTCTTTTCGAGAGTGTAGCCACCGCCCTCTTTGTCAGAGGCATGTATCCTGCCGTGTTAAGGCTCACGAGGTCTTCCATCGATATGCCGAGGTCTTTCAGCATTTCCTCTGGAATATGTTGTTTGAGCTTCACGTAATATGTGTACTGCACTTCTTCCGGTTCCTTGTTTGCCTTTCCGTCGAGATACACTATGCGGTTTTTTATCTGCAGGGTCTGTCCTGGCAGTCCCACACATCGTTTCACATAGTTCTCGCGGCGGTCAGTGGGTCGTGTGATGATCTTTCCGTACTCCGCCTCGTTGCGCCGCAGTTCCTGTCGGCCGGCCTCATACAGAGTATTGAAATACTTTATTCGGTCGGTGGCTGACAGTGAGTCGGGATTAGGGCGTTGCGGATAGAGCTGGTAGCCAATGCTGTAGCACATGCCATAATAGTCGTAGCTCTGGTATTGCGGTGCCGAGCAGAGGGTGTCGCCTGCCGGATAGTTGAACACCACGATGTCGTTCAGTTCCACCTTTCCAAGTCCTTTCACTCGGCGGTAGTCCCAGTGAGGCCACTCTATGTATGACTTACACTCCACGACGGGCAGTGTGTGCTGTGTGAGCGGCATCGTCAGCGGTGTCTCCGGTATGCGTGGGCCATAGCTCACTTTGCTTACAAAGAGGTAGTCGCCAGTGAGCAACGACTTCTCAAGCGAACTGGACGGAATGACATAGTTCTGGAAGAAAAACAGGTTGATGAAATACACTGCCACGAGGGCGAAGACGAGAGCGTCCACCCACGACATGACAAACTTCACCGGTCTTTCCGCTTCTTTCCACCACTGCCATTTTATCTTCTTTGTGATGTAGATGTCATAAATAAAAGGTATGACCACTACTCCCAACCAGCTTTTCACCCAAATGAGGAATGCGATATACAGTGCGAGCACAACGGCAAACTTTGCCCATTGCACTTTCATGTTCAGTTTTCTCTTCTTCAGATCTTCCATTGCCTAAAACTTAAACATGTCACTTATGGTGAGTAGGCCGCTGTGATCCTTGGTGTATTCAGCGGCAAGAACGGCTCCGAGGGCAAATCCCTTTCGCGAGTGTGCGTCGTGGGTAATGGTGATGCAGTCTGCTTCGGAGTCGTATTTTATGGTGTGTATTCCCGGCACCTCATCGCGTCGTATGGAGTCGATGCGGAGCTTGTCGGCAGCGGCATTGCTTTCGCCCGAGAGAGTGCCGTCGGGAGCAAGGAGAGTGCCCTTTGTCCAGTCAGACTTTCTGTCCATCTCTGCCACTATCTCTTCCGCAAGCGTGATGGCCGTGCCGCTCGGTGCGTCGAGCTTGTGTATATGATGAACCTCCTCCATGTCCACGTCATACTGAGGGAACTGGTTCATGATTTTCGCGAGATAACGGTTGACAGCCGAGAAGATGGCTACACCGATAGAGAAGTTTGACGCCCAGAACAGTGTCTGTCCCTGCTCCCGGCATAGTCGCTCCACGTCCTCCTTATGGTCGTTCATCCATCCTGTCGACCCGCTGACCACCTTCACGTTGTGGCTGAATGCGCGCAGATAGTTGCCGTAGGCCACGTGAGGCGCGGTGAATTCTATGGCCACATCGGCGGAAGCGAAAGCGGGACTGTCGAAGTCTTCCTGGTTGTCGATGTCGATGATACTTACAATTTCATGTCCACGGCTGATGGCA
>CALZAP010000148.1 GCA_945614335.1 uncultured Prevotella sp. | reverse complement strand
TAGGCTTTCCCCTCCTGTTCGCGATAGCGTTCGTATATGGCATGTCCCATCTGCTTCATCAGAGTCTGATAGAACTCTTGGTTTTCGAACAGTTTGCGGTAGGCGTCGGTCTGCGACGTATAGCAGTGCCGAGCCGCTTTGCTGAAGATGTCCGGGAATATGCTTTCCACAAACTGATTCACATCGTTGCCGGCGGCTTGTTTCTGCATTTTTTCCGTTGCGGATTTCTGTATCAGGTCAAAGATGCCTTCCACCATCACCCGGTCAGCTTCCGAGAACTCGCCGCGGAACATGATGTTGACCTTGGCAATGATGTTGTCGAGCAAATCGCGGGTGTCTTCGGGCTTGCGGCCTGCTCCGGGGTTCTCTCCCTTGATCTCGGGCTTGTTGCCGTCCAGCGATATGTGTATCATCTTATTGGCCCTGATGGTGTTGTTGACAAGACGCACCTTTTTGTCGAGGTTAACCCTTTCGCGCGGATTTTTGGGCAGCACACGGTAGAGGTAGTCGGCAAATATGTAGGACTTCATCAGTGAGCGGTCGAAGGTGCGGGCAATCTGCGCCATGTAAGCGTAGAACCGGACGAAATTCTTGATTTTGCCCCGCACGGCGAAACGCGTCTCTTCGTCCAGTTCCTCAAACCGGGCTACAATCGGTTTCAGCGCGCCGGACAATGCGCTCAGCTTTTCCTTGTCGTGCGTGGAGGCAAACAGTTCATGGAATTTCTCCTCGTCTTCGGCGGTCCAAAGGTGGTAGAGCTCGATGTCCTTGCGGAACTGATACACATAATTCACATCCACAGGGTTGATCAGCTCCGTGCCCTTGTAGAAGGGTTCGAAGGCGGCCTTGATTTCAGCGGAGCCATTCACGAAGTCGAAGACGAATGTGTCTTCTTTCAGCGGGTTGGCACGGTTGAGGCGCGAGAGGGTCTGCACAGCCTTCACGTTCTTCAGTTTCTTGTCCACGAACATGGTGTGGAGCATCGGTTCGTCAAAGCCGGTCTGATACTTGTCCGCCACAATCAGCATGTTGTAGAAGTCGCTTGCGAAGTAGAGCGGAAGCTTGTCTTCGGACATGTTCTTTTCTCCCCTCGCGTTGAGTTGGGGCTCGGTGTATTCCGTGCCCTCATATTCCACCTTGCCCGAGAATGCCACCATCGGGTTGACGTCCGTAATCTTGTGTTTCCGGCAATAGTCCCTGATGGCAAAGAAATAGCGGACGGCATGGGCGCGGCTCGAGGTCACGACCATTGCCTTGGCTCTGCCCTCCATGTTCCGGAGCGTCACTTCGCGGAACTTCTCGACGATGATTGCGGTCTTTTTGCCGATGGTGTCCCTGTGATTGTTGTGGAACGCCTTCAGGGCTATCGTTGCCGGGGTCTCCTCGTAGTCGGGGTTGTCTTCCGACTTGCGGGCTATCTCGTATGAAATCTGATATGTGGTATAGTTTTTCAGCACGTCCTTGATGAAGCCTTCTTCGATGGCCTGCAGCATGGAATAGTTGTGATAGGCCTTGTATTTGTCGTTGTCAGGCGTGTCCCCCTTTTCTGCCAGGACGCCGAATGTCTGGAGCGTCTTGGGCTTGGGCGTGGCGGTGAAGGCATAGAACGACAGATTCCTGTGCTGGCCCTGGCTCAGCAGGTCGAGCATCAGCGCATCCTGTTCCTTTTCCAGTTCCTCTACGGTCTTCTCCTCCCATTCTGCCATCTCCTTCAATGCCTCGTCGGTGTCGGCAAGAGCCGCCTTCAGTTTCTCGGCGCTCTTTCCGCTTTGGCTGGAATGTGCTTCATCTACCACGATGGCATAGTTCTTACCCGCCTGCTTGTTTATCTCCCGATAGATTTGTGGGAAACGCTGTAGGGTAGTAATGACGATGCCTGTCTTCTCTGCGTTGATGGCATCTTTCAGTTTCTCACTTGCGTTGGTGTCATCTTCGGTTATAGTGATCACAGTTCCATCCACATGCTCAAAGCCAAGGATCGTCTCCTGAAGCTGACGGTTCAACACCCTGCGGTCGGTCACCACAAACACGCCTTTGAATATGTGATTGTTGTCCTTGTCGTGCAGCGACGAGAGCCGGTAGGTGAGCCAGGCTATGGAATTGGATTTGCCCGAGCCGGCCGAGTGCTGAATCAGATAGTTGCGGCCCGAGCCGGCCTGCTCCGTGTCGGCCACAAGCTTTTCCACCACATCCAGCTGGTGATAGCGCGGGAAGATAATCTTTGTCTTCGTATCCGACACCTCTTTCTCCTTGCCATGCTTGTCGGTAATGAGTTTGATGGTAGTCTCTGTCTGACGCATGATGTAGCGCTGAATGATGGCCAGCAGCACGTCGCGGCGCAGCACGTCTTTCCACAGATAGGACGTCACATACTCGTCGTCGTCGCGCGCCGGATTGCCCGCGCCGCCCACGTTGCCGGCTCCGTTGCTGCCCTGGTTGAAGGGCATGAAGAACGTCTGTTCGCCTTTTAGCTCGGTGGCCATGGCTGCCTCGTAGAGGTCGCAGCCGAAATAGGCCAGAATGCGATTGTCGAAGTGGAACAGAGGCTCTTGGGGGCTCCGGTCCGTCTTCCATTGCCCGACGGAGTCGCTCAGGTCCTGGCCGGTGAACTGGTTCTTCAGTTCGATGGCCACTATCGGAATGCCATTGAGCGAGAGCACCATGTCGATGGAGTTCTTCACGGTCTTGCTGTAGACAAACTGGCGCGTGCACTCAAGGATGTTTTTGCGGTACTTCTCAATCAGCTCCGGATTGAGCGTCGAGGTGGGGGCGAAGTAGCAGAGCTTCAGCGGAATGCCGAAGTCGTTCACGCCGTTGCGCAAGGTGTGTATCAGGCCGTATTTCAGGATGTCTCCCTGTATGGTCTTGTAGAGCTGCGCTTTGGCGCCATTGCCGTATTTGCGTTCGAACTTCTCCCACGCCTTGGGCTGCGAGTCTTTGATGAAACGAATCAGCGTGTCGAGGTCAATGGCTTTTTCCTTGTCGTAGGTGGCCTGATTCCCCTTGGCGTATCCGCCTTCGGTGAGCAGATACCGTTCGATGTCCGCTTCAAAGTCCTTTTCGAGCAATCCTGTATGTGCCATAAGTGCGATTGATTTTTTTAGTGTAAGTCCTGTTTCTGTTGCCTGCTTTCATGGCTCAAACCCTTTTCTTGCCCGTCACATATTCATAGATGATGCTCTTCTTGTAGTCCTTCAACGCTTCCATCTTCTGTTGCTTGAGCGAGATGAGGGAGTCTATTTGAGAGGTCTTCTCATCGAGATAGGTGGCGATGGAGTGCTGGTCCTCAAAAGATGGATTAGGCAATTTGAAATTTGCAAATGAGGTTGCAGATATTTCCTTAAATGTAGTTCCAGCACCATATAATTCATATGAATCAGTAAAGACACTCATTGCATAATAATAATATTTTGAAAATGTTTCTTTTGGAACGCAAGAAATACATCCTTGATTTGTACATAATGGCTCTTTGTTTAGCACAACAAGTCCAATTGGCGCGCGTTTCGAAAAAATAACAGAATTAGCAGGTACAATAGTTGTGCCGCATGAATCTACTCCATTTTGTGTAATACTTCTTCTACCTTTTGAAATATAAACGTCTTCTGTTTTGAAATCTGCTGGTGTTATCCAAGGAATATTACCATCCCAAAAACTATCGTTGTCAGTTTTTGGAGTGCCTCCCGAATAAAGATTGAAAAGGTGTTTAGTGCTACACACTGCCCACTCCTCCGGTATCTCCCCAATCCACTCAACGCCACTATCTTTCATTTTGGCATTAGGGTTAAGCCCTTTGGTGACGGCTTCGGTAATGACGGACTGCTTGTATGCCTGCAACTCGCTGATGCTCTCCTCTTGCAAGGAAATCAAAGCGTCTATCTCCCCACATTTTGTGTCGAGGAAGGTGGCGATGGATTGCTGCTCGGATAGAGATGGTAGCGAAATGAATATATTTTTTATTATTGTAGAGTTTAATCCTTCCATAATTGAACCCTTCTTGTTTTTCTTTAATTGGCCAATAACACAGGGAGAGAAATCTTTGTCGTATAAGTATTCAAAGTATTGAGGATTAATTTTCTTTTCATTCAATCGAATTTTGACAACATGTGAATCCATAATTCCTTCTTGTATATCATTAGGAACTAACGCACATTTGCCAATTGTCCCCATCATTGAAACCAATATGTCGTTTGGTTCAACCTTATAGCCATAAAGATCAAGATAAGTGTCTTCACTAATAAAACTATTGCCTTTATTAAAATCATAGCTGGCAATATTCCATTGTCCATAAACTTTATATGGCAAATCTGAAAATACTTTATTTGTCAATGAACTTCCATAAGGACCAATTTTGATGCCATCTGTCGCTGACAGAATAACATCTTTTATTCTACACATCTCCCACTCACTCGGAATCTCCCCAATCCAAGCAATGCCACTATCCTTATATGTATCGTACTGTTTCATTTCTTAATATCTTGCTGTTGAAGCATAAACATTAATTTTGCAAACGCGTTTGCAAAATCTTTATATCGTTGTCCTTTCCCTCAGGGCGTTGCCCTGGGCTAGGTACTTTTGCCCTTTCAGGGCGTGTAACAATGACATTGTGTTCGCAGCCCCCAAGGCGTTGCCTTGGGCTATGGAAGCCATTGGGCTTTCAGCCCGTTCATACACACCAACACACCCAGGATATGCGCGCCCTGAAAGGGCAATGTTCTCCTTAGCCCTATGGAAGCCATTGGGCTTTCAGCCCGTTCATACACACCAACACGCCCAGGATATGCGCGCCC
>CALZAP010000147.1 GCA_945614335.1 uncultured Prevotella sp. | reverse complement strand
TGGTTCTTTGAGGTTCATCCCGACCCCGACAAAGGTCTAAGCGATGCAGCCAACATGCTAAGGCTCGATGACCTTGAGAACGTGGTTAGTGAATTAGTAACAAAATGAAATATTACCCGAAACAATGACTATAAGAGATTATGCCATTCAATGTATAAAAGACGAGGCAAAGGCTCTTCTCGACCTCATACCGAAGATTGACAAAAACTTCGACGATGCCGTTGAGCTCATATACCGATGCCACGGAAAGGTGATCGTCACCGGTGTGGGAAAAAGCGGACATATAGGGGCAAAGATTGCCGCCACACTATCCAGTACGGGCACTCCCTCGTTCTTCATCAATCCGCTCGACGTTTTCCATGGCGATCTCGGTGTGATGACCCGCGACGATGTGGTATTGGCAATATCAAACTCCGGACAGACCGACGAACTGCTTCGCTTCATCCCTATGGTGCTTCACATGGACATTCCCATCATAGGCATGAGCGGCAACCCTGACTCGCTGCTCGCCAAATACTCCACCTGCCACATCAACGTCAGCGTGGAGAAGGAGGCATGCCCGCTAAACCTCGCCCCAACAAGCAGCACTACAGCCACTCTCGCCATGGGAGACGCCATTGCCGTGGCACTGATGGAGAAACGAAACTTCAAGCCACAGGACTTCGCACAGTTCCATCCCGGCGGTGAACTCGGCAAGCGACTGCTCACCACTGCAAATGACGTGATGATAACGGAAATGATGCCTGTCATGAAACCCGATATGCATCTTGGCGACGCCATCATTCTCGTAAGCAAGGGAAAACTCGGGCTAGGAGTGGCAATGACTGAGGAAAACACCATTGCCGGACTCATCACCGATGGCGACATCAGAAGGGCTATGGAAAAGTGGAGAGAGAAATTCTTCGACCGCACTGTGGCCGACATCATGACGACAAGACCCAAAACCGTCACTCCCGACACCAAGATTTCTGAAATCCAGAAAATAATGAACAGATACAAAATTCATTCTGTGCTCGTTGTTGACAAGGAACGTCATCTGCTCGGAGTGGTAGACCATTATTCGTGTATGATTTAATAAAGGATATATCAAGACCTACATTATATGTCAAACAAAATTAAAAACATTAGACACCTCGTACTGGTACTGCTTCTTACCATACCACTTGCGACGGCTGCTGTTTACTTGTTCAAAACACTTAATGCAAGGGTGGGACTGAACAGCAGCCAGATAAACTGTATAATGAAAGACTCAAAAGGATTCGTCTGGTTCGGCACTCCCGCCGGACTTTACAGATACGACGGATATACCTTCAAGAGCTTCCAGTGCAACTCTCTCGACGGCTCGTCACTGCCCGACAGCTATATCCACAGCATGCAGGAGGCCATCGACGGAAACATCTGGATCGAGACCGCCTCAGGACTCTGCATCTACAACCCGCAGACAGAGACCTTCGGCAGGGAGACCAAACAGGTGCTCGCCAGAATGGGCATCAGAGACACTCCCAACATCGTGTTCATCGACAGCAAGAAAAACTTCTGGGTATACATCGCGAAAAAAGGTGTTGTCGCTTACAACACACAACAACAGTTGTCTTACGACTTCGGATATACCGACGACATAAAAGGTATACCCGATGGAGAGGTGTGCTCCATCAGCGAGTGCCGCGACGGTGCACTGCTTGTCTACAATAACGGACGCATCGTGTGCTGTAACATCGACAACCAGCAAACCACCGTATGGCAGACACAAGAGGTGGCTGAGAAGAATCTCAGACGCTCCAACTCCCTCAAGGCATTCGCAGACCAAGTGGACAACATCTGGCTCTACGGACAAGGCACTCTCATGGTGTACGACAAGAAAGGAAACACATGGAACACTGAATTCGGCAACCAGCTCGGACTCACAGGAACTGGCATCGACAGTAGCGTGACCGGAATGGCGGGCGACAGGAAAGGCTTTATCTGGGTAGGTACAGACAGGGCCGGACTGATAAGAATAAACGTCAACACCCACGAGATAGAACCGGTGACACCACAAAGCGCCAACGCTACACTGCACTCCGACGAGACTACGGGAATACTTAGTGTATACGTGGACGACACCGACCTGCTCTGGGTGGGAACGGAAAAGGCCGGAGTGGCATACTATGGCAGAGACATCTACAAATTCGACTCCGGACTGTATGGCGACATCACTGCCATGACCCAAGACCAAAGCGGAAAAGTGTGGTTCGGCACGTCAAACAAAGGTATAGTGGGCTATGAAGGCCCGTTGGCAAGCCAAAAGGTGTCTACCATGGCCACCACTCCCGACGGTAGCCTATGGGTGGGCTCGAAACAAAACGGACTCACCAGGATACTCAACGGAGAGACCACATTCTACTCGGCTGCAAGAGACAGCGGACGAACCATCATCGACGACCATATCAACGCTCTCTGTGCCGACAAGTCGGGAAGCCTCTGGATAGCTACCGACGGTGGACTGCAGGTATACAACCCGAGAATGAACACCTTCTCCACCTACACCAAGGAGAACGGAAAACTCTCTACCAACGACATCACCTCGCTACACTACGGCAAAAACAACAACCTGCTCGTGGGCACCAACGAGGGACTCATGATCCTCAATCTCTCCACCACGGAGAAAACCCTCCTCACAGGTAACTCCACAAACCTCAAGACCTTCACCAACGACTATATCACAACAGTCACCCAAGACTCGCGCGGACTGATATGGGTTGGAACGCGAGAAGGTGTTAACGTACTGAACCTTTCAAACGACAGCCTTAACTACATCACCGAAAACGAGGGGCTCTGCAACAACTGCATCTGCGGTATCACGGAAGACAAGAACAAAAATATGTGGATCACCACAAGCAATGGAGTCTGCCGTGTGGTCGTGCAACGCATCGACAAGGAAAAACAGTTCAACTACGGACTCTATAACTATGACATCAGCGACGGACTCCAGAGCAACGAGTTCAACATGGGTGCCATACTCACCAAGAAAGACGGCAGCGTGCTGCTCGGTGGACTGTATGGCGTGAACTGGACACGCGAGCGTGAGAAAGCCAACACCCGCACTCTGCCACGAGTCATCCTCACACAGCTGTTCATAGGAGAGACGGAGATACAGACAGGCCACGAATATAACGGCAGAGTGCCACTGCCACAGGCTCTCAACGAAAGCAGCGTGCTTGAACTTACCAACAAGCAAAACACCTTCACCATCAAGTTTGCCGGCGGAAACTACAACCAAAGCGAACGCCTGCAGTTCATGTACTGGATGGAAGGACGCGACGACGACTGGCGCAACGGCGACGCCCTTACCCATGGCGTGACCTTCACCAACCTGTCAAGCGGAAAATACACTCTCCACGTCAAGGCCATCAGTGCCGACGGAGCCGTGAGCAAGCAGGAGCGTGTGCTCGACATCATCATCGCAAGCCCATGGTGGCTCCAGTGGTGGATGTTTGTCATATATGCAGTCGTCATCATTTTCGCCATCTTCATCTATCGCACCATTGTGAAACAAGTGCGCTACTTGTGGAACAAGAAGAAGACGGTGCTTGCCGAACTGGCACGCCAGCGAAACGAGGTGAAACTCGCCAGCGACGACCTGAGGCAGCCCATGGCCAGAATGGCTTCCATCATTGGAGCCATATCAGAGAAAGCCGAAAGCGTGGAGACCAAGGAGCAGGTGAACTCACTCCACTTCCAGATGCTGCAGATCATCACGAGAATATCTGAAATGCAGATGTATCTCGACAATCCTGAGTCAAAGGCTGTGGCTGTGGCCGACGAGCGACTGCAGCTTAACGACCGCGGCGAGGTGAACCTGCTCGAAAGCACCAATGAGGAGCTCACTGCCGATATGGTAAGACCAAGAAAGACAGGACTCGTCACACAGCAATACACCATCATCATCATCGACACCAACAAGGACTTCCTCGAGTTTATGAAGCAACGACTGGGTGATATATATAATGTATATACCTACGACAGCACTGAAATGGCATACAACGACCTTGAAGTGCTGCATCCTCACATCGTGGTGTCGAAGGAGGAAATGCCAAGAATGACGGGAAGCGAACTGTGCAACAGGATAAAGACCGAAAAGATTTATCAGGACATCCGCTTCGTGCTCATGACCGACGGTGTGCTCTCCGCCGCGGAAATGA
This sequence comes from uncultured Prevotella sp., assembly GCA_945614335.1. Classification (GTDB taxonomy): domain Bacteria; phylum Bacteroidota; class Bacteroidia; order Bacteroidales; family Bacteroidaceae; genus Prevotella. The sequence goes on along the minus strand of CALZAP010000147.1, from coordinate 616 downwards.
CGGGAAGAAACATCACCGTCTCTGCCGACGACTACCTCTCGAAGCCGTTCAACCTCCACGAAGCCGCCACACGCTTCAACCGACTGCTCGGACTGGCTCCTGCAGAAGGTCTATGCGACGTGATTGAGGGCGTGGAGACACGACGCCTCGAAGGCTACAGCTCAAGTATGACCACCGCCACCGTTGACTATAGCGACATGACCGACGAGGAGACTAATGCCGCCATGGAAGAGGCACGCAAGGTGGAGGAAAAACGAAAGATGGAAGAGGAGGAGAGACAGAAGGAACAGGAAAGAGTGAACGCACAACTCAGTCTCTACGAAAGCGGAGAGACCATTGGCGACTACAGCATGACCGACTCCATGGACCAGCAGCTCGTGAGAAACATCGAACAGTATGTGCTGCAGAACATGAGCCGCGGACACATCAACCTCGAGGAAATGGCTGCAGCCATGGGCATGGGAAGAGTGCCGTTCTACAGAAAGATAAGGGCCATCACGTCGAAGACTCCTGCGGAACTCGTAAGGGAACTGAGGCTGAAGCACGCCTGCACACTGCTCGAACGCACAAATATCAACCTCAGCGAGCTTGCCATAAACGTAGGATTCGTCACCGC
>CALZAP010000146.1 GCA_945614335.1 uncultured Prevotella sp. | reverse complement strand
ATTTCATATAAATAGCATCGCCCCTGATGTCCGCTTGTCCAAAACGGTTCGAAAGTGCTGATAGCTTTATAGTTCCGACCTGCAGCCCCTTTCTTCTCCTGCATAGTGTAAAACAGGCTGCAGGTTTTCTAACTTTCTTTAAATCAAGACATTGGAATTTTCCAATACCCTCCTTGAGATGACATTTTCCAAAACCTACGTATTACACCAAAGATTAGCGAGTTACGTGATGACGGCGACAACCGGTAAAAAAAGCCACATTTGGTCAATTCAAAAAAAAGTGCGAAATTTGCACCCGGAATTCAGCAACTTATTCCAAATATTACGTTAATAACATCTATAATATATAGCAACCACAATGGTCAACAACTACAAGTCTGTATGGGAGCAGTGTCTGAAAATCATTCGCGGCAATGTAACTGTCCAGCAATATGAAACATGGTTCGCGCCAATAGTTTTCGAGAGCTTTTCCGCGGAAAAGAACACTCTCTTGGTGCAAGTTCCGAGTTCGTTCGTCTACGAATACTTGGAACAGCATTTCGTGGGCCTGCTCAGCAAGGTTCTTGCCCATTGCTTTGGTACTAACGTAAAGCTCACTTATCGCATCGTCACCGATAAGTCTCACAACCTGTCGCAGGACGTGGAGGGCGAACAGCCTACTCAGATTGAGCAAAAGCCGCAAGCCGGTGTAAACCGCTCGCCGTCGATGCTCGACGCCGCCAAGCCACAGGACATCAACACGCAGCTTAACCCGAGACAAACATTCACAAACTATATTGAAGGCAACAGCAACAAGCTGCCGAGAACCGTAGGCATGTCAATCGCCGAGCATCCCGGAAAGTCCACCTTCAACCCCTTCTATATCTATGGCCCGTCGGGATGTGGAAAGACTCATCTCATCAATGCCATTGGAGTAAGATGCAAGGAGCTGTATCCCCAGAAACGCGTGCTATACGTCTCTGCACGACTGTTCCAGGTGCAGTTCACCGATGCCACCCGCCGGAATATGGTCAACGACTTCATCAATTTCTATCTCACCATTGATGTACTCATAGTCGACGACATTCAGGAGTGGGCGACAGCCGGAAAGACCATCGACACCTTCTTCCACATCTTCAACCATCTCTTCCGCAACGGTAAGCAGATAATTCTTGCCAGCGACCGTCCGCCGGTAGACCTGCAAGGAATGAAGGACCGCCTTCTTACCCGATTCTCCTGTGGACTCATTGCCGAGCTTGAGAAGCCAAACATCGACCTGTGTATCGACATTCTCAACAGCAAGTGTCGCCGTGACGGACTGAAAATATCACAGGACGTGCTCCGTTTCATTGCCGAGACAGCCAATGGCAGCGTGCGCGACTTGCAGGGCGTGGTAAACTCCCTGTTGGCATATTCCGTGGTCTACAACTGCAACATCGACATGCACCTCGCCGAACGCGTTATCAAGCGTGCGGTGAAGACCGACAACCATCCTCTCACCGTCGACGACATCCTTGAGCGCGTTTGCCGCCATTTCAATGTCACCACGCAGCAGGTGATGAGCCGTAGCCGCAAGCGCGACTTTGTGGCGGCACGACAGATGTCGATGTATTTCGCCCAGAAATACACCAAGATGCCGGCTTCGCGCATAGGCCAGCTCATTGGAGGCCGCGACCATTCCACCGTCATCCACAGCTGCACTGCCATTGAGCAGCGACTGAAGGTCGACAAGGCTTTCGTGGCCGAGGTGACTTCAATCGAAAACTCGTTTAAACTAAAACGACAATAAGAGCTAAAATGTTAATAATGTTTGGAATAAGGCATTTTCTTATTTTTTAATTCTTGTTTCTTGATTAAATGTATTAACTTTGCAGCAAAATTCGGGAAGTGGGGGCTTATCATGCCATTCACTCCCCCAAAATAACGTATTATTAATGGAAGAAACAAAGAATTTAGTAGAAAGTATCACAAAGGGAATACAAGAGAAAAAAGGTTCAAACATCGTTATCGCAGACCTCAAGAACATTGAGGGAGCCATCTGCCGATATTTTGTAATCTGCACCGGACAGTCGCCAGCTCAGGTGGAAGCCATCACAGACTCCGTCACGGAAATCGTAAGAATCGAAACAGGCGAGAAACCTGTAAAGGTCGTCGGACTTGAAAACGCACAGTGGGTAGCCATGGACTATACCGATGCCATGGTACATGTGTTTTTGCCCGACGTGCGTGAATACTACGACCTTGAGAACCTCTGGGAGGACGCTGATTTCGAACGCATAAAGGACATCGACTAATCCATCGCATTCCACTTTTCATTGATTATTATGGACAACAGAAATAACAACAACCAAGACCCTAACATGAGGATGCCGAAGTTCAACATGAACTGGATATACATCCTCGCCCTTTTTGTTATCGGAGTCTTGTATTTCACTAATGGAAACAGTAATTCAAGTGTAAGGACCGAAGCCTCCTACGACCAGTTTAAAAAGATGGTCCTCAAGGGATATGCATCCAAAATTGTGGTCAACAAGGACAAAAACATCCTTCACATGTATGTAAAGCCCGAACATATCAGGGACGTGTTCAAGCAAGGTGTCGACAAAACCGGTAAGGAACCCTCGGTGGAGGTGCAGTTCGGTTCTGTCGACCAGGTAGAACTGTTTGTTGAGCAGGCAAAGCAGGATAAGAAGTTTGCAGGCGATTTCAGTTATGAAAACAGCAAGGACAACGACTTCTTCTCAATGATTATCTACAATATCCTGCCTCTCGTCTTCATCGTGGGCTTCTGGATTTTCATCATGCGCCGCATGGGCGGTGGCATGGGAGGCTCTTCCGGCATTTTCAATGTAGGAAAGAGCCGCGCAAAGATGTATGAAAAAGGCAATGCCACCAATGTCACGTTTAAGGATGTGGCAGGACAGGCCGGTGCCAAACAGGAAGTGCAGGAAATTGTAGAATTCCTCAAAAACCCTCAGAAATACACCGACTTGGGAGGAAAGATACCCAAGGGAGCATTGCTCGTAGGCCCTCCGGGCACTGGTAAGACCCTTCTTGCCAAGGCCGTGGCGGGAGAGGCTGGCGTGCCTTTCTTCTCCATGAGCGGTAGCGACTTTGTGGAGATGTTTGTAGGTGTGGGAGCAAGCCGCGTCCGCGACCTCTTCCGTCAGGCAAAGGAGAAGTCGCCATGCATCATCTTCATCGACGAGATAGACGCGGTGGGACGTGCCCGAAGCAAGAATCCCGCCATGGGAGGAAACGACGAGCGAGAGAACACCCTGAACGCACTCCTCACCGAAATGGACGGTTTCGGAACCAACAGCGGAGTAATCATACTCGCCGCCACCAACCGTGCCGACATGCTCGATTCAGCCCTCATGCGTGCCGGACGTTTCGACCGTCAGATACATGTCGACCTGCCCGACCTCAACGAGCGCAAGGCCATATTCCAGGTACATCTTAAACCGGTGAAGACTGACGAGTCTCTCGATATCGACTTCTTGTCGCGACAGACTCCGGGATTCTCTGGAGCAGATATTGCCAATGTCTGCAATGAAGCCGCCCTTATCGCTGCCCGACACAACAGCAAGACGGTAGGAAAACAGGATTTCCTCGATGCTGTAGATCGTATCATCGGCGGACTTGAGAAGAAGACAAAGATAATGACAGACTCCGAGAAGCTCGCCATCGCCATCCATGAAGCAGGCCATGCCACTATTTCATGGTTCTGCGAGCATGCCAATCCGCTGGTGAAGGTAAGCATCGTACCTCGAGGTCGTGCCTTGGGTGCAGCATGGTATCTGCCCGAGGAGCGAGCCATAACTACCAAGGAGGAGATGCTCGACGAGATGTGTGCCACACTTGGCGGCCGTGCAGCTGAGGAAGTCTTCCTGAAGCGAATCTCTACAGGTGCCATGAACGACCTTGAGCGTGTCACCAAGAGCGCATACGGAATGATTGCTTTTGCCGGTATGAGCGAGCGCCTTCCTAACATCTGTTATTATAACAACAATGAATATTCATTCCAGCGTCCTTATTCTGAGACTACCGCAAAGATAATGGACGACGAGGTGCTGAAGATGATCAACGGACAGTATGAGCGCGCCAAGCAGATACTCGAAGAGCATAGCGAAGGCCACCGTCAGTTAGCTGACTTGCTTGTGCAGCGTGAAGTCATCTTCGCTGACGACGTGGAACGCATATTCGGCAAACGCCCATGGACAAGCCGTTCGGAAGAACTTCTTGAAGCCCAGCAGAAAGCCGAGGCTGAGGCTATGGCCGAAAAGCGTGCGAAGGAATTGGAAGCTCAGGGCACCAGTCTTGAGGAAAAAGTAAGGAACGATAAAAAAGAAGAATAATATTTTCGTATGAAGAATTTTATAGCAAGAACAATAACAGGCATTCTGTTTGTGGCAGCTGTCGTGGTTTCCTTTTTGGATCCTGTAGCGATGATAGCTCTGTTCTGTCTTGTCACAGGACTGACGGTGTGGGAGTTTACCGGACTTGTCAACCGGCGCGATGATGTGTCGGTCAATCGTTTTATCTCTACTGTTGCCGGCTGCTATTTCTTTCTTGCTATGGCAGGCTATGCTTGTGGCATGACGCCGCCAACGGTGTTTGTGCCTTATCTCGTCACAATACTGTATCTCCTTGTTTCAGAGCTGTATGCCAAGCAGCCAGACCCGATACACGACTGGGCTTACACCATGATGTCTCAGCTATATGTCGTGTTGCCCTTCTCGCTGCTTAATATCTTGGCTTTCCGTGTGTCGTCAGAAGGTATGACATTCACGTCGGTGTTGCCACTGTCGGTATTTGTCTTCCTCTGGATCAACGACACT
>CALZAP010000145.1 GCA_945614335.1 uncultured Prevotella sp. | reverse complement strand
CCGGGGTTTAAATATTAATTTTAACTACGTCCCGAATTTAACGGGACACTAATGACTGAGGATAGAAAAATTAAAAAAGGTGTATCGAATTTCGATACACCTTTTTAATTGGGTTAATACTAAAGTTACTTGATTAGAAGAAGAGGTAGCGGTTGTCCTCAACATCAGACTTCAGGTAGAGCTCGTTCATGAAACGGCTTGCTGCCTGGAGAGCCTGCTGCTTGAGCTGTGCCTCTACGGTCTTGGCATCGAACTTGACACCACCGCGCTGTGCCTTCTTCACTACCTTGAACATATATGCACCGGAATTACCCTTGATGACACGAGGACAGAATTGACCCTGCTTGGTGGCTGCAATGGCTCCGCTGAGAGCCGGCTCGCTGGCACCTGTAGCCTGAATGAAGGCTGGAGCGGCAAATGTTACCTGAGGAACCTGTGCCACCTGTGCACCCTTGCCCTTGGCTGCCTCTACGCTTGTTGCTCCGGCGAGTTTCTCCTTGAGCATGTCATACTTCTTGTCGCGGATAACTTCCTGCTTGAGCATGTCCTTGATAGAAGCCATGTCGCGGTAGCCTTCCTTGTGAACGCCTGTTAGAGCCACAACAAGGAGATGGTCGTTGTTGCCACACTCGTAAAGTGGTGATACCTTGCCCTTCTCGGCGTCGAAAATCCACTTCATGGCCTCATGTGTGCTGCGTACGCCTGCAACGTTGTGCTCAGTGTTGAGAATGTCGGCACGGTCGAGAACTGTGTAGCCATATTTCTTTGCGTTGTTTACAAGGGCGTCTGCATTCTGGCTTTCGCTTACATACTGGCTGAACTTGTTGTATGCAGCAGAGTAGGTGGCCTTTGAGAAGTCGATAGTGTGCTTCACAATGGCTGCAACATACTTTGTAGACATTGACTTGCGTGTCACAACCTTCAAGATTACGTTGCCCTGAGTGAACTCAACGTTCTTCAGACCTTCTGACTGAGTAAGAGCCTCAATGTACTTCTTTGTGTCGGCATCGATAGTGGGAGCAGCCTCATACATTGAAGATGTAAACCACTGTGTCTTGCCTTCCTGACCATACTTCTTGGCGATGGCCTCAAAGTCGGCACCTGCTGCCAGGGCCTTGTAGATGCTGTCTGCACGCTGGCGGGTCTTTTCGATGGTTTCGGCACCTACCTGAATCTGGCAATATTCCACAGAGTCAGGAACCTGTACGCTGCTGATGAGCTTCACTACGTTGAGAGTATTGTCGTAAGCGGTCTCAAACGGAGCTGTGGTCTGTCCAACAGACATTGAGTCTATCTTGGCTGCGATGTCGCGTGGCATTACCTTTGAAGAAACGGGTACGCCTGTGAACGATACCTGAGACTGTGCCTTGCGCACTACCTGGGCAGGATCTTCGTTTGCCTGAAGGCTCTTCTGAGCTTCTGCCATAGAGGCCATGAGGGCTTTACGGTCGGCTGCAGAAGCCTTTACCTGGAAGTCAACGTATTTGATGTCGCGTGTTTCCACATACTGACGATACATCTCCTTTTTCTCCTCATACTTAGCCTTGATATCAGCGTCGCTTACAGTAACCTTGCTGTCGTTGATAGTAGAGTAGGCAATTGAAGCAAGCTGAATGTCGCTTTCCTCATTCTGGTCGTTGAAAGCTGCCTTGGCCGAAACGGGATTGGAGATGAGACAGCTGGCAAGAAGCTGCTGGTACTTCTGTGCGAGAGTCTGCTGGCGCAGTGTCTTCTCGATAAACTTCCAGTAGTTGTAAATCTTCTGGTACTGTTCTGCCAGTTGCGGGTTAGCCGCTGCTGTCTTCTTGTAGTCAGCGAGGAATTTCGTGAGCTGTGAGGCGTCGAAATGTCCTGTCTGCTGGTTGACGAAAGGAGTCTGCATCAAGATGGGGCTTGTGCCTTCCTTGAGAATGTTCTGCAACTCAGTGTCGGTGACGGTGAGTCCGAGCTTTTCAGCCTCTTTCTTCATGATGACGCTGTTGACATAGCTGTTCCACACTTGGTCCTTGACCTGGTTGAGTTCTTCTTCCGAGAGGTTTTCGCGACCTTGGGTCATCTTGATTACCTCTTGATACTCGTCCACGAGAGCTTGAAAATCCTGTACAGAGATTTTTTCTCCCAACACTTTGCCTACTTGCTGGCGTTGCTCGTTGCTGGTAGCTTCACACGAGCGGAATGCTTCTTCGGCAATGAATGCGAAGAGGCCCAGACCGATAATTACAATCAAGGTCACGCCTCTTTTTCTGATTGTTCCTAATGCTGCCATTACTTTGTTTTTATTGTTTTTATTTTTTGTTTCAATGCTTTTAATCGCTTTTAGCGCACAAAATTACAAAAATTATATCAAATAACGGAAGAAAATCTAAAAAAAATGGATTTATTCGGTTATTTTTAGCTTTACAAGCTCAATTTTTGTCATTGTGCTTTTAATTATCTTGAATTCGAATTTGTCTATGACCACTATTTCGTTGAGTTTCGGGAAGCTCTGGTACTCGTGGAGAATGAGTCCGCCGACGGTCATGTACTCGTCGCTTTCGGGCAGGTCGATGCCGAACATCTCGTTCACCTTTTCTATTTCGAGTCGTGCCGAGAGCACGTATTCCCCGGTGTCGGTTTTCTTTGCCACGTAGTTGTTGCTGTCATGTTCGTCTTCGATGTCGCCGAAAATTTCTTCTACAATATCTTCAAGTGACACGAGGCCGCTTGTGCCTCCGAACTCATCGACGACGATGGCTAACGAGCGCTTCTGCTGGAGGAAGATGTGCATGAGTTTCTGGGCGGTCATGGTCTCCGGCACGAAGGGTAGGTTGCGGATGTGTTCTTTCCATTGTGAGGTGTCGTGAAACATCTCTGATGAATGGATGTATCCAACAACATGGTCGATGTCATTCTTGTAAACCACAATCTTTGAGAATCCGGTCTCGATGAATATGTTCTTGAGGTCTTCCGCTGTACAGTCGTCGATGTCGACGGCTTCTATTTCGGTGCGAGGCACCATACAGTCTCTAACCTTGGTTTCGGAGAAGTCGAGCGCGTTGTGGAATATTTTCACCTCGTCTTCTATTTCGTCTTCGTTTTTGGCGTTGTCGATGCTGCTTTGTACAAGATAGTCGAGGTCTACCTTGCTGAACTCAGTCTCGTCTTTTGCCGCTACCATTCTTATTCCCACTATCCTCAGCATATACTTGGAGAGGAATGTGGCGAAACGGGAGATGGGGTAGAGCAGTATGTAGCATATCATGGCCGGAAGGGCAAAGAGCGACAGCATCCTGTTGGGATTGCTCTTGAAGATGAGTTTTGGAATGAACTCTCCGGTGAAGAGTACGACGGCAGTGGAAGCCAATGTGTCGGCAGTCACCCTTTCCCCGTCGCCGAGTGACGAGAATAGTGTGGCGTCGAATATCTGTGCGAAGAGAATACCGTAGATGACCAATGCTATGTTGTTGCCCACGAGCATGGTGCTCACAAAGTTGTTGGGGTGGCGGTAGAAGAAGGCTATGGCCTTTTGTGACATTCCGTTTTTGCCTCGTTCCATTTCGGCAAGCATCCTGTTGCTTGACACGAATGCTATCTCCATGCCGGAAAAGAAGGCGGAGAATACCATCGTCGCCAAAAGTCCTATTATCGTATCTGTCATGGCGTTTGTGTTTTTGGTGTGGCCGCATGCTTGGTGGCTGCCGGACGCAGTACGGGCACTTGGGTCGTGGTGTCTGCCGGATTCTTGGCGTCGTCGGTGCCTGTGGCTTTTTCATCCTGTTTTACAAACGAGCCTTTTGAGTTTGATACTGTATAGTGGGTCATGCGTTCGTCGCTGCGGAAGTATGTGCCTTGAAGTGTACGTTCCGGTGTCACAACACGCGAGAGCATGTTAGAGTAGAACTCGTGTTTCATGCCGTCCCAAAAGAGTTCCTCGCTGCTGAATCTCAGTCCATTCACGTTTTTCACCCTTACCCGGCCACGAAGTTCCCATAGTTTCAGTTGGTCGTAATACCATGCCGTGTCGGCTTGTATGTGGGCCTGTATGTTAAACTTCTCATCAAACTGTTCAAGGAAGATGCCGCAGATGAAAGTCCATCTTGAAGGCTTTTTTATTGTGTTCACATCCCACCGCTCGGTGACTATCTTGTATTTTATCACTCCAGAGTCGGATATGAGGGTGTTGACGCCATAGCTTGTCATCATCGACACGGAGTCGCGGTCGTGGATGGCAGGTGCTGTGTGTTCTTTTTCCTCAGAACATGAAGCCATGGCCAAAAACAGCGGAAGGGCAAGCGCCATGCCTGTCCTTAACACCTTATTATATATATAAGAGTCTTTGTTCTCTGATTGCTCTTCGTTCATTATTATTATTGTTTTCTTGTATTCTCTTTACGCCGACGTTGTCAGCGTTAGTTCACCTTCCACTTGTTGAACCAGCGTTCGTTGAAGGTCAGTCCAATATTTATTCTGAAGGTGTTTTCTGTTATGAGGTCTTTGGCTGAAGCCTTTACCCATTGGCCGCTGATATTGAGCACCGAGCCGTGGTTCCAGCTGTTTGTGATTGGAATGCCGAAACCTGCACTGACGCTTATCTCCTTCGGACCGTCTTGTCCGTTGACCTTGAAATATGGTGTGGCATAGGAGGCGCCGATACGGTAGTGGATGCGGTTATAGATCTTGCGGCTTTGCCAGTTGGGTACCCATTCTCCTCCTACAGTGATCTTATGTCTGTCGGAGAGCAGTCCGCTCTTTAGTTCGTAGTTGCCGTTTGTGAGGTTCAGCTCAGGGTAGTCGAGGCCTCCCCATTTCTGCAATGAATAGTCGACACCAACGGTATATTTC
>CALZAP010000144.1 GCA_945614335.1 uncultured Prevotella sp. | reverse complement strand
TTTCTCGCCTTTTTCAATTGTCACGGTGGGGGTGAGGTTCACTCGTCTCATTCCCACTTTCAGTTCGGGATAAATCTCACCTGACATGTAGATTTTCTCTGAACTCGGATAGTTGATTTTGATGTTGTTGTTCATATCTTCGTTGTTTTTTAATTGTCTATTAACGTCCTCATCATGTCCGCAGGGTCTTCGGCTGTCAGCACGCTTCCGCTCACAGCTATTCCCTTGACTCCGGTGGCGAGGATGTCGTCGATGTCTGAGGCTGTTATTCCGCCTATTGCCACTACGGGGATGTTGATGCCGGCATGACGCATCTTTTCCATGATGCTGCGATAGCCTTCAATGCCGAGCACAGACGAAAGGTTTTTCTTTGTTGTCGTGAATCGGAAAGGACCGCAACCGATGTAGTCGGCTCCTTGTTGCGCCAATCGTTCTATATCCTCGAATGTATTGGCGGTGCCGCCGATGATGAACTCTTCGCCGAGGACACGTCGCGCTTCGTCAACGGGCATGTCGTTCTTGCCGAGATGCACACCGTCGGCATGGAGTTCGCGGGCCAGCTCAACACGGTCGTCAAGCAGGAATATGGCATCGTTTTGCTTGCATAACGGCTGTATCTCCGATGCCACCTGCCTCACTTCGTCGTCGCTTGCATCCTTCATTCTCAGCTGAATCCATTTGCATCCGCCTTCGAGAGCCATCCTCGCCCCCTCGGCATAACTGATGCTGTCGGTCTGGTGGGTGATGAATTGTATTGATCGCATATTAGTCATTATAAATGATTCGCATCTTCTTGGGAGCATAGAAATGGTTCACGGGTCCATGTCCGCTGCCTATCTCCACGTCAGCTCCTGCTATGAGGGCTGATGTGAGCCAGTACTTGGCTTTGTCTATTGCCTTATTGATTCCCAATCCCATGGCAAGATTTGAAGCGATGGCAGCCGAAAGGGTGCATCCCGTACCGTGGGTGTTGCGTGTCTCAACGGTTTCGCTCTCGAATGAATCACCAATCATCATGGTTAGCTCACTGGAGCGGGCTTCCGTTTTGCGGATGGCATTATAAAGTAGGTCAACCTTCTTGTCTCCTTCTATATGTCCACCTTTTATTAATACAGCCTCAGCACCCTTGGAGAGAATCTCGCCAGCCACATCATTCATGGCGTCTTCATCCGTGATTTTCTTTCCTGCCAGGATTTCTGCTTCGTATATGTTTGGCGTGATCAGAGTTGACATCGGAAGCAGCTTTTCGATAAACACCTTTATTGCGTCGTCCTGCATTAGTTTTGACCCGCTGGTGGATACCATAACAGGGTCAACCACGATATGTTCGATGTCGTAGTCGGCAAGGGTGTCGGCAATAGCCTTGATGGTTTCAGCATCATTCACCATCCCGATCTTCACTGCCTTAGGTTTGATGTCATCCATCACGGCGCGTATCTGTCCTGCCACGATTTCCGGCGGCACTGCATGCACGGCAGTCACGCCTTGCGTGTTCTGCACGGTTATGGCGGTAATGGCAGAAGCAGCATAGCATCCAAGAGCCGAAATGGTCTTTATATCAGCCTGTATTCCCGCTCCGCCGCTACAGTCGCTGCCCGCAATAGTCAGAACCGCAATATATTTTGAACATTCTTCATTCTTCATTCTTCACTCTTCATTTAAAATCAAAGCTTCTGTCCCAGTTTTTCCATACCGGTTCCATTCCGATGGCTCTCAGGTCGGCATCCACTTGCTTTGCCGTACGAGGGTCGCTGATTTCAAACTGTGCCAGTGAGTCAGGATGGCAGCAGTAGCCTCCCGGGTCGGTGTGGCTTTCGGCACTCATAGTTGTGACACCGAGAGTTGCCATGTTATTTCTCACTTCGGCAGTCTCACGGGTAGAGTAGGAGATATCCACGTCGTGGTCGAATATTCTCATGGCAAAAGTCACCTGGGCCAGTTCGCGGTCGGTCATCTCCACGTTAGGTTGGAAACCTCCGTTTTCAGCCACTCTCATTCTTGGGAAGTTGACAGAATACTGTGTGCGCCAATAGGTCTTTTCGAGATAGCGCAGGTGGCGTGCAAGCATAACCACCTCAGTGCGCCAGTCCTCAAGGCCTATGAGTGCTCCCATTCCAATTTTGTGTACTCCAGCCATTCCCATTCGGTCGTAGCCGTTGAGGCGCCATTTATAGTCTGACTTCGGACCACGCGGATGATACACCTTATAACGCTTCTCGTTGTAAGTCTCCTGGAAACAGATGACCCCGTTGAGACCGTGGTTGCGCAGTTCGGCATATTCCTCTGTGTCGAGCGGCATCACCTCAATCTGCAGGTTGTTGAAGTAAGGTTTTGCCAGGTCGAGAGCCTTGGCTATGTATTTCACTCCCGTGAGCACCTTGTTCTCTCCCGTTAGTACAAGGAGATTGTCAAAGGGACCCAGTTTCTTTATGGCCTCGTATTCCCTGACGATTTCCTCCTCCGTGAGGATAGTGCGTGCCATTGGGTTTTGCACGTGAAATCCGCAATACACGCAAGAGTTTGCGCATGAGTTGGCAATATAAATAGGTATAAACATATTTATTGTATTGCCGAATCTCTCTCTAGTGATATGGCGGCTCAGGCGTGCCATCTGTTCAAGATACTTGTCGGCGGCAGGAGACACCAAAGCCATGAAGTCGTCGATATTCAGATGTTGCTTGGCGAGTGCACGCCTTACGTCGGCGTCCGTCTTTGCCATTATCTGACTGGTTGTCTCATCCCAGTCGTATTTCTGTATTTCGTCGTAAAACATGTTGTCATTTTTTTCAAAAATGAGATTAAAGAAATAAAGTATTAAAGAATTAAAGTTTCGCACTGCTCTTCTTTAATTGACTTTGTCGCACTTCGTTTCTTTAATTTCGTCATCGCACTTTAATTCTTTAATTTTTTAATTTTTTAATTTTGCGTAGCGACTCACCCTCCGCAGAATGCCTTGAGAATCACTATGTCGTCACCTTCATTCAGGAGACGGTTACTCCATTCGGTGCGTGGCACCATATTATTGCTGATAGCAATAGCCACACCCTTTTCCGGCAGATTCTGCTCCACTGCCAATTCTGCAACGGTCTTTGCCGTCGTCTCTATTTCTTTGTTATTTATCTTTATCTTCATATTATTCCTCATTTCTAATTAAGAAAAGCCGTCAGCGGCGAGCTTGCCTCGGCGGTCATGTCCGCATGCTGCACGGCGAGTCCTGCCTCGTATGCCTCACGTCCACATTCCACAGCCTTCTTGAATGCGCGTGCCATAGCCACGGGGTCACCTGCCACTGATATGGCGGTATTGACCAAGCAAGCGTCGGCACCAATCTCCATTGCCTTGGCAGCGTCACTCGGTGCACCTATTCCGGCATCTACCACTACGGGCACTGTTGCCTCTTCTATGATGATATTCAGGAAATCAATAGTGCGCAGTCCCTTGTTTGTTCCAATAGGAGCGGCGAGGGGCATCACGGTAGCGGCTCCTGCTTCTGCCAAACGCTTACAGAGGACAGGGTCGGCCTGACAATAGGGTAGCACAACGAATCCTTCCTTGACAAGAATCTCTGTAGCCTTGAGAGTTTCCACAGGGTCTGGCAGAAGATAGCGAGGGTCGGGATGTATTTCCAGTTTGAGCCAATTTGTTCCGAACGCCTCGCGCGCCATCTTGGCGGCAAATACAGCCTCTTCGGCATTTCGGGTGCCGGAGGTGTTTGGCAGCAGTTGGATGCCTGGTTTGGCGATATGCTTCATCATGTCGTCTTCGTCGTTTCCGAGTTCAATGCGCTTCATTGCCATTGTCACCATTTCCGTTTCAGATACCTCGATAGCCTTTGCCATCAACTCGTTGCAACTGAATTTACCCGTTCCGAGGAACAGGCGGGAGGAGAACTCCTTCCCTGCAATAATCAATTTTTCCATTTCTTTATTACCTTATTTTATTATATATACATACTTGTTGAAAATGAAATAAGGGGTGGACTAAATGGCGGAATTATGACATATCCCTGCGTCGGCATTACCCGTATCAGGTTCCATGGGTATAATCTCAGCCTGAACACTTGTCCAAGCACCCCTCGTATCGACCGCAAAGGTAAACAAAAAAGCGGTAAATGCCAAACATCCACCGCTTTTTTTGCATTGTTTAACTCAACTTTAGCAAGTATGAAACTATTCTGCTGGTATAATTTTAAACACAAAGACACGAAGAAACAAAGCATTTTTCGCTTACGGAAGATACAATGAGCAGCAAAGCTGCTTACAAAGTCCACAAAGTTTCCCACTGCAAGGCTTTGTGGCGACTTTTAAGTTGCTTGTTGTCTTTGTATCTAAAGAAAATCTTCGTTTCTTTGTGTCTTTGTGTTAAAATTCAACGATTAGTATAACTATTCCATCGAACACTCTCTATTTACTCACTTCCAATCCACTGCGTTTCGGTCGTTTGTACGAACGATAATCGTCGAGTGGTATCTCAATGTCCGGCTCTTCGAGATTACCTTCGTGAGGAAGACGGAATTTGAGATAGCGGATATTCAGGCCACGCTCAATCCACTGCGCCTCGTAGTAAGTCTGGATGCTGAGGATGGTGAGTGTCTGTTCGTCAAACCCTTCTGTATGATACAGGTCTTCCGTGCGGAAGAGAACAGGCAGGTTGTTTCGCTCCACCATATATGTGGTGTAGGTGAAGAGGAAGTTGGAGTCGGTTTTCACGTGAATGACACCTCCATCAGACAGGAATCGGCGATAGCGCTCCATAAAGTAAGTGCTTGACAGGCGTTTGCGCGGGTTCTTCATCTGCGGGTCACTGAACGTCAGCCATATCTCCTGCACCTCGTCAG
>CALZAP010000143.1 GCA_945614335.1 uncultured Prevotella sp. | reverse complement strand
TTCTTGTTTGGCATCTTGTTGCTGCCAGAGGTGTAGTAAGGCTCGTTGGTGACGAAGATCTGCTGGTTGCCGCCGCCGTTGCCGAAAGGCATCCAGTAGGCACCGATAACACCGAGTGTTCCGTATGGGTCAACGGAAGAGTTACCTGTGGTACCCACACCGAAGCGGAGCTTCAACTGGTTGATCCACTTCACGTCCTTCATGAAGTCTTCCTGCTCCATGCGCCATCCGAGGGCTGCTGACGGGAAGAAGCTCCACTTGTTGCCGGCTGCGAGAACAGAAGAACCGTCGTAACGTCCGGAAACGGTGAGGAGGTAGCGGTCTTTATAAGAATAGTTCACGCGTGCCATGTATGAGGCGAGCTGGCTTTCTGTCAGTCCGGTGCTGAAGCCAGGCTGATACTTTGTTGTGTTGGCGATGTCTATCTGTCCCATGTTGTTCCAGAGGAATTCAGGGATCATCACGTTCTGCTCGCTCATGCTGCCTTCTTCCTTGTTGTACTTGGAAGCACTCTGGAGCAAGGTGACGTTGAGGCTGTGCTCGCCAAACTTCTTGTTGTATGTCAGCATGTTGTCGAGAGTCCAAGAGAAGTAGCGGGCGTCGTCGCGGCGTGCATAGTTGGTGCTACCTGCACGGGCTGCTGAGCTGGCGTCGATGAAGATGCCACGGCGATAGTGACGGAAGTCAGGACCGAAGGCAAACTTATAGGTCAATCCTTCGAGTGGCTTGATGATTTTGCCGAAGTCAACTTGTGCGTAGAAGCTACCGAGAGCACGGAAGGTCTGACGGTTTTCGGTAGACTTGTTCCACTCGTCAACCACGGTGTAGACGTTTGTGGCTGAACCGGCAGGCTGGAGGATAATGTCGCCGTTCTCGTCGTAAGGCACGGCGTAGCGTGGAATGGCCTTTGCCGCACTGTAGATGTCAACAGGACCTGAGCTGGTGCCCACCTGTCCGGTGCGTGAGTAGCCATAGTCTTGTTCAGATAAAGAAGCGTTGATAGAGCCGCCCATCTTAAACCAAGGCTTAGCCTGAATGTCGATAGAAGTAGAAATGTTGTAGCGCTCATACTCCTGGCCTTTCTGTGTACCCTTGTTGTTCAGATAACCGAATGAGAAAGAACCTTGCATGGCCTCTGTACCTCCGTTGGCAGAGAGGGTGTGCTCGTGTGTGATACCGGTCTGTGTCACCATGTCGGTCCAGTCGGTGTCGGTCACCTTTGAGCCGTCCCACACTGTGTGGTCAGAGTTCCAACCCTTGTTCACGTTGGCAAGGGCAGCGGCGTCACCAGAGAAGTAAGCCTGGTCCTTGTCGTAGTCAGGCTGGTTGCCCATTGGGTTCTTGTCGGGGTTGGAGTTGTAGTAAGCCCAACGGCGCCATGTGATATAGTCGCTTGCACTCATGGCAGGAGACTTGTCGACCAAGTTTTCGAAAGTTACCGAACCAGAGTAGTTCAGCTGCAGGGCACCGGCCTTACCGCGCTTGGTGGTCACGAGTACAACACCGTTTGCACCGCGCGAACCATAGATGGCGGTAGAAGAGGCATCCTTGAGAATGTCGATAGACTCGATGTCGCGTGGGTTGAGAGTCTCAATGCCACCTGAGCTAAGGGGCACACCGTCAACTACATATAGAGGAGAGTTAGAGGCGTTGAGAGAGCGGTTACCGCGAATGCGGATAGAACCGATTTCACCAGGACGCTGGTTGCTGGTGATGTCCACACCGGCAGCCTTACCCTGCAAAGCCTCGAAAGCGTTGGAAACAGGTTTTGCGTTGAGTTCTTTTTCGCCTACTCGGGTCATGGCACCGGTAACGTCGCTCTTTCTCTGAACGCCGTAACCAACAACCACCACTTCCTCAAGAGCCTTGTTGTCTTCCTGCAGAACGACCTTGACAGCCTGTCCTGTGACCTTCACACGCTGTGTGATGTAGCCGATGTAAGAGATTTCGAGAGTAGCTCCACGTTGAGCGTTCGCAATTTTGAAATTACCGTCGAGGTCGGTGACGGAACCATTGCTTGTACCTACGATTTTCACACTGGCACCAATGATGGGTTCGCCGTTCTTGTCGACAACAGAACCGCTTACGGCACCTGTCTGCTGCATTTTGTTAGTATCGGCCATTGCCTCCACTGCTGTGAATGGGGAAAGGGCGATAGCAGAACAGAATAATGTCACTGGCAGGGCAGTGCATTTAATAAACTGTTTCTTGTTCATTGTTGTTTGATTTAGTTTACAACTTTGGTTATTAATAATTTTTTCGTCTCTTAATGGTTAATCAGTACCAATTCCTATATATATATAATAGGTGTAGCATTGGGTGATTAGGTTTTTCTTCCTTTTCAGCTGCAAAATTAATGGAATTTTAACTATATAAACTATATTTTTTGACTTTATACCCTTACAGTTTGATAAAATTAAAAAAAAGAAGAAGTGATTTTGGAGGGTAGAAGGTAGAGGGTAGAGCTTTCCGACTCCCTTTAATTCTTAATCCCATAAATGTAGGCTTCGATGTCTTCCTGGAGGCGGTTAAAGAGGGGGGAGAAGACGTAACCCATGTTTCTCTTCAGCATGGTTTTCACGTCGGCAATGCTGTTTTCGTAGCAGGAGAGCTCGTTGTGCATCTGGGTGCGATGCACGGCGGTGCGGCTTATCTCCTGTTCGCGCTCCATGCGCAGACGGTTGCACACCTTGGTCATGATGGGGGCGACGATGGTGTCGAACACGTGGTGACCGTGCATGAAGAGATAGGTGGTCTCGGGGGTGACACCAAGTTGGCGTAGTTCGTTGTCGAGACTGTGAATGGCAGTCTTGTGCTTAGGATAATGCTGTTGCATGTATTTCACCTTCCTGTCCACCTTTGCCCGCAGGTGGTTGAGACATGGGGCGGGGGCATGGATGCTGAAGTTGCTCAGTTCCACGATATGGTCGAAATCGGTGAGTGAAAATTCTTTGTAGAAGTTGGCGCGATATGCAAGCACCGACCAGAGGAACAGCGGGTGGCAAATCAAGGAATAATCCTTCATGAAAGCCTGGAAGTCGAAGATGGCATGGTCGTTAAGGGTAACCATGACGGCCACGTTGTGAAGGCTTTCGGCGTAGCATTGGAAATTCTCTATGGCATAGACGTAAGAGTGGAAGATGAATGGCGATTCGAGGATTTTCTTCGACGTGGCTGTGCGCCCCTGCATAAGGTAGTCGTAGTCGGCATCAACACACGCTATCATGTCAGGGCCTATCCGGTCGCCGATGAAGTTCATGAGCACCGATTTCTTCCCCCTCGACAGCACCTCCCTTGAAGGCAGCATGACCTCGAAGAAGCGTGTAGAGTCCTCGAAACGGCTTAGCACAGAACGCCAAAAGAGAATGTCGTCGTAGCTTTCCACGTAAGCCACGATTTTTCTCCTCGCATTCTGGGGCTTCATCCTGTTTGCCGCCTCTTGGTATCTTGAAGTGATGTTGTCTGTCAGCCTTTTGCCCATAGGTGTTATTCGTCGGTTTTTACTATGTCGCTCACCTCAGTCACCTTGTCTGTCCATCCGTTCATGATCACGGCTGGCGAGTGGGTGGTGAGAATAATCTGCACGTTAGGGTTGAGTTCGAGAATAAGGTCGATGAGCCTTTGTTGCCAGTCGATGTGCAGGCTTATCTCCGGTTCGTCCATGAAGAGCACATAAGGCCTGTTGTCCTCTATGAGCACGGTGAGCAGTATGACGAGCATCTGCTTCTCACCGCTTGAAAGCTGGTAGGGAGTGAGTTTCTCGCCGAGTTGTGAGAAGGCGATGTCGTTTTGGGTTCTGATGAGTTGTTTTGCGGTGTCGGAGAAGAGGCTGTCGATCATGTCCTGAAATTTCTTCTTTGGTTCGGAGATGGCCTGTGCCTTTAAGGCAGCGTCTTGTTGTCCGCTTTGTAAGACTTCGATAATGCGGTTTCCGATGTTCACCTGATAGTCGAGATATTTTCTCTGTAGTTGGTAAATCTGCCAGTCGAGCTCCGTGGTGACCGATGCGTCAACAATCTTGTTTACCATATCGCTGCTCATCAGCGGGCGGTCGATGCTTCTGATGTGGTCGTATCTTATCCATCTCGCGTCTTCCGGCGATACCTTTATGTGTACTCCGCTGATGAGGTGGCTTGGAAATTCGCCTCCAGGAATGAGCCCTCTCACCACCTTGTTAAGTATGGTGCTTTTGCCCACACCGTTCACACCGCTTAGGATGTTCACCTTCGGGTCGAGATTCCACAGGATGTGGCGTGTACCGCTCCATAGAGAGTCTATTTCTATCTGTTTAATATAGTCGGCGTATTTTTGCATATCTTTTTTTGTGCAAATATAATGTTTTTCGTGTAAAAATGTATACCTTTGCACCGTTTTTTTAAGAATTAATAAATCGTTTTAATGAAATAGTTGGATAATGGATAACAAAAAGCCACTTATAGCCCATCTTTGCATGTTTTTCGCATGTGCTTTTTGGGGATTGATGGCCCCGGTGGGCAAGGATGCGATGACACACGGACTTACCGGCATCGACATGGTCACTTTTCGTGTTGCCGGAGCAGCAGTATTGTTTTGGATAGCCTCGTTTTTTGTGAAGAAGGAGCATCCGCCGGTGAAGGACATTCTTCTGTTAGGTCTTGCTGGCATGTTCGGTCTTGTGTTCAACCAGTGTTGCTATACCATAGGACTCAGCATCACCTCTCCCATCAATTCGAGTATCGTGACCACCTCCATGCCCATCTTTGCCATGCTATTGTCGGCCTTGATACTGAAGGAGCCGATAACGGGAAAGAAGGCTGGTGGCGTCATGATGGGTTTCAGTGGCGCGTTGTTGCTCATTCTCACGAGTGCCAC
>CALZAP010000142.1 GCA_945614335.1 uncultured Prevotella sp. | reverse complement strand
TGGATGACAACAATGGCACTGTCGTTAGTGTCGCTCACGTCTTGCTTCAAGGACGAGGCGCCGAATGCGGAATGTGACATAACAAAAGCATGGATTCACGTGGATAACCCTGAGGATATGTTTTTCCAAACTACCGACACTGCCATCAATGTGCGCTACGACATGAACGAGATTTTGTTCAGAGTGAAGCGCAAGACAGATGTAACCAGCCTCGCACCTTGGTTTGAGATAACTCCGGGGGCAAAAATTTCGCCTGCAAACGGGTCGATGCAGGACTTTTCTAACGGACCGGTGACTTACACGGTGACTTCAGAGGACGGAAACTGGACCCGTCGTTATGCCGTTAGCGTGAGCCCTACGACGATGATTGTGCCCGACACCATCTCTTTTGCCTTTGAAAACGCTAAGGTTTATACCGACTCGAAGACCAAAGCCACATATTATAAATGGTATGAGACCGACGAGAACGGGAAGGACACTGAGTATTGGGCTAACGCAAATGCCGGTTTCGCCATGAGCAAGTCGAGTGCGGCTCCTGAGGAATATCCCTCAGTGTCGGTGGACGGATATGAAGGAAAGTCGGTGAAACTCACCACAAGCAGCACCGGGGCTTGGGGAGAACTGGTGAGAAGGCCATTGGCTGCCGGCAACTTCTACATAGGAGAGTTTGACGTGTCGTATGCCCTCACCAACACCTTGCACTGCTCGCGAATGGGACTGCCGTTCACAAAGAAACCGGTGAAGGTGACCGGCATGTACAAATACAAGGCGGGAGACGTGTATTGGGACTACGTGAACTATAAAAAGGTGGAGCGGCCCGACGTAAAGGACGAGGCGGTGATATACGCCTCTTTCTACCGAAACCACGACGATGGCGGCAATCCGGTGATGCTCTATGGCGACGACAGCAAGACCAACCCGAACATTGTGGCGTTCGCCAATGTGGAAAAAGTGCCCGAGACCGACGTGTGGACTCCGTTTGAGATGACGTTCACCTATTTCACCGACATAGACCTCGACGAGCTGGAACGAAGGGGATATAACCTCACGGTGGTGTTCTCGTCGAGTGCCGCCGGCGACTACTACAAGGGTGCTCCCGGAAGCACGCTGATGATTGATAATGTAAGAATAATTTGTGAAAGCGAGGAATGAGTATGAAGAAGTTTTTTTTGACAATAATGATGGCCGCATGTCTCACACAGACCATGGCAAAGGGCCTGACCGACGACCTGAACTATACCTTCCGTATAGGCTATAACATAGGTGGAAATGCACCTGTGGGAATGCCGGAAACCATCAGAAGCCTAAATAGTTACAACTTTGAGCCAAATATTAGCCTCGGACTCGACCTGTGGAAGGACATCTGGGGAAAATGGGGATTGCTCGCCGGTGTGAGACTCGAAAACAAGGGAATGAACATCGATGCCACTGTGAAAAACTATCACATGGAAATGATTCAGGGGGGAGAGAGACTTGAAGGTATGTATACCGGAAAGCTCGTGACCGACTGCAACCAGTGGATGCTCACGGTGCCGGTGATGGCTACTTTCCACACAGGACGGTTTCTCCTGAAGTGCGGACCATACGTTTCTTATGTGGCAAACAAGAGTTTCAAGGGGCATGTGTATGACGGATACCTGAGAACCGGTGACCCGACGGGCGACAGGGTGGACATGGGACCGGAAGGCGATGGAAACCCTACATACGACTTCAGCGGACAGATAAGGCGATTCCAGTTTGGACTTAACTTCGGCGCCGACTACAGGATAGGCAGCCGTATCGGTGTTTCTGCCGACATAGCGTGGGGACTGACAGGAACGTTTAAAAGCTCTTTCAAAACCATTGAGCAGACGCTATATCCCATTTACGGGACTATAGGGTTGACATATAAGTTGAAATGAACTTCCACAAAAAATGGATATTATAAATTTAAACTGATATAATATGAAAAAGGTATTTTCAATTCTTGTCATGGCCTTTGTCGCTATGACTTCTTTTGCAGAAGACTATGTATGCGGAATGGCTATGGACGTGAATGGTACACCGCAAGAATTTAACACAGTGACCATATCTTGCACAAAGAATGAGGCAGGAAAGTATGACATTACACTTAACAACTTCTACTTCGGTGGTATTCCAGTGGGAACCGTGGAGGTGAAAGATGTGGACGTGGTGGAGGAAGAAGAGGATTTCGTGGAATTACACTCGGAGCAAAATATCAGTATCGCCATGATGCCCGGTGTTCCAATTCCTTTGGTACTCAATGCCATGCTGGAAGGCAACAACATCTTTATCCATCTCGACATTCCGGACGTGGGAACGAAGGTGGTGCTCTCAAGCCGCGAAACACAGCTCCAGAACGGAGGATTTGAGGACTGGCACAAGGTGAACGCAACTGACGCAACGGAGAACGAGCCAAATGCATGGCACCACATAATGAGTGCAACGGGTAAATTTGCAAGCATCGTGAGTGGAACCCTGCATGTGTTCCCCTCTGACGACGTGAGACCCGGTTCGACTGGCAAAAAGTCTGTGAAGATGGAGTCGAGCTCTGTGTTGGGAATTTCTGCCAACGGAACTATAACCACCGGAAGAATGAAGGCCGGATCGTTTACTCCTTCTGATCCCCAAAACTGCACATTCATGGACTTGTCGCTTACCGACGTTGACGGCAACGGACAGCCCTTCGCCAACAACATTGTGGGACATCCTACGGCCATTCATTTCTGGTATAAGTATAAGATGGGGGCAAGAACCGCCGACAACGCAGCCAACAAGACTGCATCGGTGAATGCATTGCTGACCGACGGAACATACTGTCAGGATCCTGCCGACAAGGAGTACGACAACATTGTGGCAGTGGCTCAGGATGTGACCTCGATGGGCGACACCAACGGTGAGTGGAAGGAGATGACAGTGTATTTTGACTATAAGGACGTGGAAATATCACCCGCTTCGCTGCTGATAACCTTCTCAACATGTGCTGTGGCAGGCGGAGGAAGCACTGACAACGATAATCCTGACGTGCTGTATATAGACGATGTGGAAATGGTATACAATGAGATGCCTACAGTGCTCAACATCTTCGACACTCCGGTGGAAGGCTTCACTGCCGACAAAACAACATACGACGTGACTGTTCCCACGGTGCCAACCGACATGGACATCGACTTTGAGTGTGACAACGCCTTGGTCTTCGGTCTCACTTCATTCAACGACCAAAGCAATGTGCTGACGGTGAACCTGTATAACGAGGACCTGAAGTTTGTGAAGACCTACACGTTGAATCTCACCATCGACCCGTCGGCAGGTGTGGAAAGCGTTAAGGGCGAAACAGGCAAGACCGTGGTGAGCCGTGTGAACTTGGCAGGACAGCAAGTGAAAAACGCCAAGGGAATAACGATTACGAAGTATTCGGACGGAACGACAGAGAAGAGGATAAAGTAAAAAAATACGGTATTGGAGTCAAGAAGTTAATAAGGGGAGTTAAAAGGGTAGTATCTCCTTTTTACTTCTTGACTTTATAGGAATGGTGCAAGGAGATGGGCAAACCATCCTACAAACTTCTTCCATGGAGAACGCATTTCGTCCCAGAGAGGTTCGGTGAGATAGAGGCTTTTCCGCTTGTCGTTGTCAAAGAGAAGTGAAAGCTCGCCGGTGGTGCATGAGTCGAGTATGACAGCATTTTCCTCATAGTCCCATCTCAGGCTTCGCGCATTGAGGTTTGCACTTCCCACGGTGCAGAACTTTCCGTCGACCATAATCACATTCGTATGGTGAAATCCAGGCTGGTAAACCCAGATGTTGGCTCCGTGTTTCATTAGTTTGTGGGCGTTGTAGAACACACAGTCGGGAGTGAGTGGAATGTCGCTGTGTTGTGAAATCATTATTTCCACCTTCACTCCACGTTTTACCGCATTTTTCAATGCTTTTTTCAGTTTCTTGTTCAGTGTGAGATAAGGGTTTACCAGTTTTATGGAATCCCTTGCCGCATTTATGGCTTCGAGATAGAAGGTGCGGATGATGTCGGGTGAGGTGTGTGGCTCACGGTTGATAATGCCGATGGTCTTGCGTCCGGCGGTGGCTGTGGTGTCGGGCTTGAGGTCGGTGAACGTCCTTGCCTGGCTGAAATACTCGTCGCCAGAGACATTCTGCTTCGACACCTTGTTCCATATACGCAGGAAGATGCGTTGCAGCTCGTCCACCGCACTGCCTTCTATGCGGCAGTGCATGTCGCGCCATTCTCCCACTTGCTCAGTGCCGTTGATATAATAGTCGGCCACGTTCATTCCCCCTGTATATGCAATTGTTCCGTCGATGACCACTATTTTTCTGTGGTCGCGACAGAACACATGGTTGACCCACGGGAAGCGAATGGGGTCGAATTCGTATATTTCTATTCCGGCAGCCCTCAGTTCCTTGAGATGTTGCTTTTTCAGCGGGCGGTTGTTGGAGTCGTTACCGAATCCGTCGAACAGGGCCCTTACCTTCACTCCGTCCTGAACCTTGGTTTTGAGCAGGTCGAAGAGCAGTGACGCAATGGAGTCGTTGCGGAAGTTGAAGTATTCCAGGTGGACGTGGTGTCGCGCCTGACGGATGGCCTTGAAGAGGTCGTCGAATTTCTCCTCTCCGTTGGTAAGGAGTGTTACGGAATTGTTGTTTGTGAACTCAACGGCCTTTGCCTCGAGCACGTGTCTTATGGTGGAGTCGCACTGCTGCCCGCCAAAGGCCTTGGCCATGACGAACAGCAGGCAACACATGGTAATTATGTTGCGTATCATAATTTTACTGTCTATGCAGGAGTCGGTATTCGAGTGGCGACATGCCGTATTTCTCCTTGAAGATGTTGATGAAGTTTTCGGCGG
>CALZAP010000141.1 GCA_945614335.1 uncultured Prevotella sp. | reverse complement strand
TCACTATCCCGACGACCCGCGATGGTATGACCTCTGCGACCAGTATGGACTCTACGTCACAGCTGAAGCCAACATCGAGTCTCACGGAATGGGCTACGGCGAACAGACATTAGCAAAGAACCCGCGTTTTGAACTCGCCCATCTCGAGCGCAACCAGGCCAACGTGCTCACACTGCGCAACCACCCGTCCATCATAGTATGGAGCCTTGGAAACGAGGCCGGATACGGTATAAACTTCGAAAAGGCTTACGACTGGGTGAAGGCCACCGACGCCACACGCCCATGCCAATACGAACAGGCACGACAGAACGGCAAGACCGACATCTTCTGCCCGATGTACTACGACTACAACGGATGTGAGAAATACTCACAAGGCGACAACCCACGACCTCTCATACAGTGTGAATACGCTCACGCCATGGGTAACTCCATGGGCGGATTCAAGGAATACTGGGACCTCGTGAGAAAATATCCGAAATACCAGGGTGGATATATATGGGACTTCGTAGACCAGGGCTTGCGCGACAAGAGCCCCATCACCGGACGCACCATCTTCACTTACGGAGGCGACTACGGACGCTATCCCGCCAGCGACTATAACTTCAACTGCAACGGTATCATCGCCCCCGACCGCAGACTAAACCCGCATGCCCACGAGGTGGCATACTACTATCAGGACCTCTGGATAGAAAACGTGGACATCGTCTCGGGCAAGTTCACCGTATACAACGAAAACTTCTTCCGTAACACCGACTATGCCGTGCTCGACATCTCCGTGGAGGTGAACGGCCAGCCACGCTTCGCCATGGCACAGCAGAACATCGACGGCATAGCACCACAGCAGCGCAAGACCTTCACAAAGCCCAACCTGGCCGAAAAGGTCAAGCAGCTCATGGCAGAAAACCCCGACGCCGACGTCACCGTGGCATTCTACTTCAAGTCGAAGAACGGCGAGCCGCTTGTGGAGAAAAACCAGACTCTTGCAAAATACCAGCATGTGGCACAGCAATATAAGTTTGCCGACCTCTCAGCCTCTGTCGAAGGACAGCTGCCCACACTCACCGAGACCGAAGCCTACATAAAGATGGAGGCTGCTGGCATGGCAGTGACCATTGGAAAGTGGACTGGATGGATAGACTATCTCGACGTAAACGGAAAGGAGATGCTCGTCGACCGCGAGTCGGTGACACCAGAGTTCTGGCGCGCTCCTACCGACAACGACTATGGCGCACAGCTCCAGCGTAAGTTCGCCGCATGGAAAGAGCCAGGCTTCAAAGTGAAGGACATCTGCCACGAGACTGAAGGCAACAACCGCGTGGTGAAGGTGGGACTCACAATGGAAAACGTGAAGGGAGAACTCGAAATGAAATATACACTGCGGCCCGACGGTACACTCGTAGTGGAGGAAGATTTCGATGCTGACAAGAACGAGAAGGGGCCGGAGATGTTCCGCTTCGGAATGCAGTTCCAGATGCCCGAACGCTTCAACCATATTGAATATCTCGGACGTGGCCCCGTGGAGACATACGCCGACCGCAAGGCAAGCGAGTTCATCGGCTCATACAGTGCCGATGTGAAAGACGAGTACTTCGAGTACATTCGTCCGCAGGAAAGCGGTAACCACACCGACATCCGTACCTTCTCTGTCGTGGATAAGACCACAGGCGAAGGACTAACCTTCTACAGCGAGGCTCCAATGGAGTGCTCAGCCCTCAACTACCTCGTTGAAGACCTCGACGACGGCATGCACAAGGACAAGAAGTGGGGACGCCACAGCGGCGACCTCATACCGCGAAAGCTCACCCAGGTGCATGTGCAGAAGCGCCAGATAGGTCTCGCCTGCGTCAACAGCTGGGGCGCATGGCCTCTCGAGCAATACCGACTCCCCTATAAGGACTACGAGTTCCGATTTGCTGTGAAGGCGTGGAAGAAGTGAGGAATTAGGAATTGTCTTAACTCCTTAACTCCTTCCTCCTTTAGAATCTATGAATACGTTAAAAAAGATATATCGCTTCTATGCCGACGGATTCCGCAATATGCGTTTAGGAAGAATCCTGTGGTTGGTGGTACTGGTAAAGTTGTTCATCATCTTTGCCGTACTAAAACTCTTTTTCTTCCCCGACCATATCGGCGAAAATGCGGAGAAAGGACATGAGGCTGAGTTCGTGGCCGACGAGATACTGAAATGACCACCATTCCCTACAGACATCAACTTAAAACTATTATAATATGACACAACTATTTCTGAACATCGACCCCGCAGCCGTGGATTGGGCAAGGGCACAGTTTGCCCTCACCGCCATCTATCACTGGCTGTTTGTGCCGCTCACATTAGGACTGGCACTTGTTATGGGCATCATGGAGACGTGCTATTATCGCACAAAAGACGAGTTCTGGAAACGCACTGCCATCTTCTGGCAGAAACTTTTCGGTATCAACTTCGCCATGGGCGTTGCCACCGGCATCATCCTTGAGTTCCAGTTCGGCACCAACTGGAGCAACTACTCATGGTTTGTAGGCGACATCTTCGGTGCTCCGCTTGCCGTGGAGGGCATAGTGGCGTTCTTCATGGAGTCAACATTCGTGGCCATCATGTTTTTCGGCTGGAAGAAGGTGTCGTCTGGCGTGCATCTCGCTTCCACATGGCTCACCGGCCTTGGAGCCACATTCTCAGCATGGTGGATTCTCGTGGCAAACTCATGGATGCAGTATCCTGTAGGCTGCCAGTTCAACCCCGACACCATGCGCAACGAGATGGTGTCGTTTGCCCAAGTGGCCCTGTCGCCATTCGCAGTGAACAAGTTTTGCCACACGGTCACTTCCGCCTGGATCATCGGAGCCCTCTTCACCGTAGCCGTATCGTGCTACTACCTGCTTCGCCAGCGTGAGAAGCAGATGGCTCTCAAGAGCATCCGCGTGGGATCTATCGTAGGTCTTGCAGGCATACTGCTCGCCATGCAGACAGGCGACGGCTCTGCCTACCAGGTGGCGCAGGTGCAGCCAATGAAACTCGCTGCCATGGAGGCACTCTACAACGGAGGCCATCAGCAAGGACTCACCGCCATAGCCCTCGTCAACCCTTTTGCGCAGCCCGACTACGAGAACGAGGAAGCACCAGCTCTGAAAATCGACATTCCTTACGCCCTCTCGTTCCTTGCCACACGCGACATCGACGGTTTCGTGCCTGGCGTAAACGATATATTAAAAGGTGGATACAAGAACGCCGACGGCAGCGTCGAGCCGTCAGTAGACCAGAAGATAGCAAGCGGCAAGACCGCCATCTCCTCGCTGAAAAACTATCGCCAGCTTAAGGCAAGTCTAAAGGGACAGCAGGCCGATGCCACACAGAAGGCCACTCTCGACTCGCTGAAGGCCAGCATCGACGCAAACATGAAGTATTTCGGCTACGGATACGTCACCGACCACGCGTCGCTCGTGCCCTCCATCCCGCTCTGCTTCTATGCGTTCCGCGTCATGGTAGGATTAGGCACTCTCTTCCTCTTGTTCTTTGCCCTGAGTCTCTTCCTCTCATTCAAGGCCGACCTCTCACTTTCCAAGTTCAAGCTGTTCCATCTTGCAGCCATCGCCCTCGTGCCCTTAGGCTACATCTGCAGTGAGTCTGGTTGGCTTGTAGCTGAGTTTGGCCGTCAGCCCTGGGCTATTCAGGACATGATGCCCACATGGGTAGGAATAAGCAACGTGGGCTCAGGCAGTGTAGCCCTCACGTTCTTCATCTTCCTTGCCCTCTTCACCACGCTTTTGGCTGTGGAGATAAACATCATGCTGAAGGCAATAAAGAAAGGCCCGGAAGAGTAAGAAATGTAGAATATTGTTTTTTTCAGAAAAATAGGAGTTATAATTATGACATACGAATGTTTGCAACAATATTGGTGGTTCCTCGTGTCGCTGCTTGGAGCCTTGCTGGTGTTCCTGATGTTTGTACAGGGCGCAAATTCTATGATATTCTCCCTCGGTGCCAACGACGTGGAGCGAAGGCTCATTGTCAATTCCACCGGCCGTAAGTGGGAGTTCACGTTCACCACTCTCGTCACCTTTGGCGGAGCCTTCTTTGCCTCTTTCCCCCTGTTCTACAGCACGAGCTTCGGCGGAGCCTATTGGCTTTGGATGATCATCCTCTTCTCCTTCGTGGTCCAGGCCGTGAGCTATGAGTTCCAGAACAAGTTAGGCAACCTTCTCGGAGCCCGCACCTTCCAGTGGTGTCTCGTGGCCAACGGCATTCTCGGCCCGCTGCTTCTCGGCGGCGCTGTTGCCACCTTCTTCAACGGGTCCAACTTCATTGTGGCAAAAGACAACATGGTCGACGGCTTTGAGCTCCAGCCTGTCATCAGCAGCTGGGCCAACGCCAGTCATGGTCTCGACGCGCTCCTCGACCCGTGGAACCTCGTCTTGGGCTTTGCCGTGTTCTTCCTTGCCCGCGTTCTCGGCATACTCTACGTGATGAACAATGTCGATGACGAGAACATACGTTGTCGAGGCAGTGTGCGTCTTATAGGTGCAGCCGTTCCTTTCGTGGTGCTGTTTGTGGCGTTCCTCGTCCATGTGCTGTTGAAAGACGGTTTTGCCTACGACCCTTCCACAGGAGTCATCTCCGTCGTTCCGATGAAGTATCTCGACAATTTCCTCACCCTGTGGTATGTCACCTTAGTGTTGGTCATAGGAGTGGTGCTCGTGCTTTACGGCATCATCCGCACCATATTGAGCAAGACCTACATCTGCGGCATCTGGCCAGCCGGCATAGGCACCGTTCTCACAGTCCTGTCGCTTCTGCTATGCGCCGGACTTAACCACACGGCTTACTATCCTTCGCTTGCCGACCTTCAGAGTTCGCTCACCATAGCCAACAGCTGCAGCAGCGAGTTCACG
>CALZAP010000140.1 GCA_945614335.1 uncultured Prevotella sp. | reverse complement strand
ATGAGTTGGTAGTGCGGGTTCATCATCTTTGTGAACGATTTGCGCTGGTTGAAGAACATGTCTTGCCATTGGCGCACGTTTCCGAGGTAGTTGTTGTTCATCATGATCATCTTTACCGGGCACTGGTTTTCCATTATGGTGCCGAGTTCCTGTATGCTCATCTGGAATCCTCCGTCGCCTGAGA
Organism: uncultured Prevotella sp.; assembly: GCA_945614335.1. Taxonomy (GTDB): domain Bacteria; phylum Bacteroidota; class Bacteroidia; order Bacteroidales; family Bacteroidaceae; genus Prevotella. The sequence goes on along the minus strand of CALZAP010000140.1, from coordinate 4,704 downwards.
ACATGCACACGGTACGTTCTGGCGCGCCGAAGGTGGCTCCTATGGCAGCGGGCAGTCCGAAGCCCATGGTGCCGAGTCCGCCGCTGGTCACGACAGAGCGTTTCTTGTTGTACTTGAAGTAGCGGCAGGAGAACATCTGGTTTTGGCCCACATCGTTTACGAGCACTGCGTCGCCCTTGGTAGCTTCTGCCACTGCGTTGACTATCTCGCCCATGAGCAGTGGTCCGTCGGCAGGATGTATGGCGGGGTTGATGACCTTTTCCACCTCCTGCTGGTGATATTCGGCAAAGCTGTCGCGCCACTCGCGGTGGTTGTTTTTCTTCAACAGTCGGGTGATGGCTGGCAGCGACACCTTGCAGTCGCCCACTACGGCTACGTCGGCAGGTATGCACTTGTTTATCTCAGAGCGGTCGATGTCGAGATGGATGATTTTCGCCTGTTTGGCGTAGGTGGACGGTGTGCCTGTGTCGCGGTCGCTGAATCTCATGCCGATGGCGATGAGTACGTCGCACTCCTGCTGCTTGATGTTTGGCGCGTAGTTGCCGTGCATGCCGATCATACCAATATTGAGCGGGTGGTCGGTGGGCAAGGCTGAGAGTCCGAGAAGAGTGCGTCCGGCAGGGATGTCTGCTTTCTCAAGAAATTCCACGAGTTCGTTTTGTGCGCTTCCGAGTTCCACTCCGTGTCCAACGAGTGCGAGAGGTTTCTTGGCGTTGTTTATCAGTTCGGCAGCCTGTGCCACAGCGTCCTGGTCGGGTGTGGGGTAGGGGATGTAGCTGCGTACGAAGTCCACCTTTGCCGGTTTCCATTCCGTTTTCTCCACTTGCGCGTTTTTTGCGAAGTCGAGCACAACGGGTCCCGGTCGTCCTGTTCTTGCGATGAAGAACGCACGGCTAACGGCCCATGCCACGTCTTCCGGGCGTCGTATCTGGTAGCTCCATTTTGAGATGGGCTGTGCCAGGCCCACGAGGTCAACCTCCTGGAAGGCGTCGGTGCCGAGCACACCTGTTCCCACCTGTCCGGCGATGACCACGATTGGTGTAGAGTCCATCATGGCGTCTGCCACTCCGGTAAGCGTGTTTGTAGCTCCTGGTCCGCTTGTAACGATGCATACACCCACCTCGTCGCTCACTCTGGCATAGCCTTCAGCCGCATGAGCCGCAGCCTGTTCGTGTCTTACGAGAATATGGTCGAAGGCCTTTTTTTCACCTCGTGTGTAGTCGAAGAGTGCATCGTATACCGGCATTATCGATCCTCCGGGGTAACCGAATATAGTTTTCACGCCCTCTTCCTTGAGGGCTCTCATCAGAGCGTCTGCTCCTGTTATTATAGCCTCACCCCCAGACCCCTCTCCAGTAGAGAGGGGAGTTGATGCGCCATTTCCTTGATTGTCATTTATTGTCGTTTTCATTTTTTATATACATTATTCAAGTTTCTATTACTCAATAATCCTCACTCCACCCTTGTCGGCGCTTGCCACGCTTTGAGCGTAAGCCTTGAGGGCCTTGCTCACCTGTCGGTTGCGCTTCAGGGGCTGTTGTGGTCGAGAGGCGAGTTCCTCGTCGGATAGGCGTACGTTGATAGAGCGGTTGGGGATGTCTATCTCGATGATGTCGCCGTCGACAATCTTGCCGATGTTGCCGCCCGAGGCAGCCTCAGGAGAGATGTGGCCAATGCTCAAACCGCTGGTGCCTCCGGAGAAGCGTCCGTCGGTGATGAGTGCACATTCCTTGCCCAAGTGCATACTCTTTATATAAGAGGTGGGATAGAGCATCTCCTGCATTCCGGGACCTCCTTTCGGGCCCTCGTGTGTGATTACCACGCAGTCGCCGCTCTTTATCTTTCCGCCGAGGATGCCCTCGCAAGCGTCTTCCTGAGAGTCGAACACCTTTGCCGGTCCGGAGAATTTCCAAAGGCTCTCGTCCACTCCCGCCGTCTTCACCACGCAGCCGTCCTGTGCGATGTTGCCGAAGAGCACTGCCAGTCCACCGTCCTTGGTGTAAGCGTGTTCGAGGTCGCGTATGCAGCCGTTGGCGCGGTCGGTGTCGAGTTCTCCCCATTGTGCGTTCTGGCTTCCCATCTTTGTAGAGAACTTGCGTCCTGGAGCGGTCTGGTAGATGCGGTTGGCCTCTGGGTCGATTTCCGGTTTTGTTATGTCGTAGCGTTCCATCTGCTCACCGAGGGTCTTTCCGTCCACTCTTATTGCCGAGCCGTCGATGAGTCCACCCTTGTTGAGCTCGTTGAGAATGCCGAGTATGCCTCCGGCGCGTCCACATTCCTGGACGCTGTATTTTTGTGTGTTAGGAGCGAGTTTGCAGAGGCAAGGCACACGGCGGCTGAGTTCGTCGATGTCGCTCATCTTGAAGTCGGCTCCTGCTTCCTGAGCTACGGCGAGCAGGTGAAGTACGGTGTTGGTGCTACCTCCCATGGCAATGTCGAGAGTCATGGCGTTGAGGAAAGCCTTGCGTGTGGCAATACTCTTGGGGAGCACGCTCTCGTCGCCGTCCTGATAGTATGCGAATGCGTTTTTCACCACTTGGCGGGCAGCGTCCTTGAAGAGGCGGATGCGGTTTTCGTGTGTGGCGAGTATGGTTCCGTTGCCAGGCAGTGATAGTCCGATGGCCTCTGTGAGCGAGTTCATGGAGTTTGCCGTGAACATGCCTGAGCAGCTTCCGCATCCAGGGCAAGAGCATCCTTCTATCTCTGCCATTTCCTCATCGCTGACAGAAGGATCGGCACCTTTTATCATGGCAGTGATGAGGTCGGCGTTTTCGCCGCGCCAGCGTCCAGCCTCCATTGGTCCGCCCGAGCAGAACACTGTAGGGATATTGAGTCTCATGGAAGCCATGAGCATACCCGGAGTCACCTTGTCGCAGTTTGAGATGCAGATCATGGCGTCGGCCTTGTGTGCGTTGCACATATATTCCACAGAGTCGGCTATGATGTCGCGCGAGGGCAGCGAGTAGAGCATGCCGTCGTGCCCCATGGCGATGCCGTCGTCGATGGCGATGGTGTTGAATTCAGCTGCATAACAGCCCATAGCTTCTATTTCCTGTTTCACAATCTGTCCAATCTCATGCAGATGTGTATGTCCTGGCACGAACTGTGTGAACGAGTTCACGACAGCGATAATCGGTTTTCCGAACTGTTCGCGTTTCATACCTGTGGCCACCCAGAGAGCCCTGGCTCCGGCCATTCTTCTTCCTTCAGTGCATACGGCACTTCTTAACTGATGTTTCATTTTTATATTATTATATTTTCAATTATCTATTGTTTAGTTCTCCTTATCAGAGATTTAGGCTGCAAAGTTACTGCTTTTTTCGGTAATATCAAACAAAATTGGCGTAGAAATTGACGTTATGTTTTAAAATTGCATAGTTTTGTAAGCAAAAAGCAATAAACTGAAAGAATAATTGCACTTTTTATGCCTAAATGTGCAAAAGAAACAAAAAAACGGGCAAACATTTGGCTATTACAAATATAATGATTACCTTTGCCGAAATAATTCGAAAAACAGATATTTCAAAACAGAATGGAAAAAAAACACAACATGTTCATGGCTGTGAGCTATACGCTCTACACCGTAGACGGAGATAACCGTGAGAAAATTGAGGAAGCGCCAACAACAAAGCCCTTTGAGTTCATATCGGGATTTGGTGTCACTCTCGATGAGTTTGAAAAGCAGATAGTAGAATTGGAACCGGGTGCGCAGTTTGATTTCGAACTGACCAAGGACCAGGCTTACGGCGACTTCGAGGAGGAAAGAGTGCTTGACCTCGACCGCAGCATCTTCCAGATAAACGGACACTTCGACCACGAGAACATTTTCGTGGACGCCATCGTGCCACTCCAGAACGAGGAAGGAAACCGTTTCTACGGACGTGTGCTCGACATCACCGAAGACAAGGTGAAGATGGACCTCAACCATCCACTTGCCGGCAAAACGCTGAACTTCAAGGGAAGAGTGCTCGAAAAGCGTGAGGCAAGCAACCAAGAAATACAAAACCTCGTGAACTTCCTCAGCGGCGAGGGTGGATGCGGATGTGGTTGCGGCGACTGTGAAGGCGGATGCGGCGAACACGATCATAGCTGCGGATGTGGACATTGTCATTGATATTATAGTTGACAACTCGTCAACTCAAAAAAATATCTACTTTGGGAAATACATTCGGTAACATATTCAGAATCACCACCTTCGGAGAAAGTCATGGAGAGGCAGTGGGTGGTGTGGTAGATGGAATGCCAGCAGGCATCGACATCGACATTGACTTCATACAGTCGGAACTCAACAGGCGTAGGCCAGGACAGAGCGCACTTACCACAAGCCGCAAGGAGGCCGACAAGGTGGAGTTGCTCAGCGGTGTGTTTGAAGGTAAGTCAACAGGATGCCCCATAGGATTCATGGTGAGAAACACCAACCAGCATTCCAATGACTACGACAACATGAGAAACCTCTTCCGGCCATCGCACGCCGACTATACTTACACAAAAAAGTATGGAGTGAGAGACCATAGGGGAGGAGGACGCTCGTCTGCCCGCATAACCATAGCGCGGTGTGTGGCTGGAGCGCTCGCAAAACTCGCTCTTCGACAACTCGGCATCGACATCAAGGCATACACATCGCAGGTGGGATCGATATGCCTCGACCGCGACTACCGTAAGCTGGACCTCTCGCTCACCGAGACCAACGACGTGAGATGCCCC
>CALZAP010000139.1 GCA_945614335.1 uncultured Prevotella sp. | reverse complement strand
CCGGGGCACACAAGATAAACAACACCATCGGACAGATTCTGCTGGCTAAGAAAATGGGCAAGAAACGTATCATTGCCGAAACTGGTGCCGGACAACACGGAGTGGCTACGGCTACGGTGTGCGCACTGATGGACATGCCTTGCGTGGTGTACCAGGGGGCACTCGACGTGGAAAGACAACACACCAACGTGGAGAGGATGAAGATGCTGGGAGCGGAGGTGAGACCTGTGAAAACGGGAAACTGGACTCTGAAAGACGCTACCAACGAGGCCATACGCGACTGGTGCTGCCACCCCTCAGACACGTTCTACATCATTGGCTCGACAGTGGGGCCACACCCCTACCCCGACCTCGTGGCAAGGCTGCAGAGCATAATATCGAAAGAGATAAAGGAACAGCTGATGGAAAAGACAGGACGCGACTATCCCGACTACCTCATTGCCTGCGTGGGAGGTGGATCTAACGCCGCGGGAACCATATACCACTACATAGACGACGAGAGAGTGAAAATAGTGCTGGCTGAGGCTGGAGGAAAGGGGGCCGACACCGGACACACCGCTGCCACCATCCACGCCGGACGGCTTGGAATACTACACGGCTCGAAAACATTGGTGATGCAGACTCCCGACGGACAGATAGTGGAGGCGGAAAGCCTTTCGGCTGGACTCGACTACCCTGGCATCGGCCCGATGCACGCCAACATCGCTTCGCAACACAGGGCTACGGTATACAGCATTAACGACGACGAGGCTGTGAAGGCTGCATACGAGCTGACACGCACTGAGGGCATAATACCCGCCCTGGAAAGCGCACACGCCCTCGGAGTGCTGCCAAAGATGAACTTCAAACCCGACGACATCGTGGTGCTCACCGTGAGCGGAAGAGGAGACAAGGACGTGGAGACTTATCTGGCAAACAAGGATATGGCAGGAGAATATGGAAACTTTTAACTACACTACGGCGAGCCGCACATTGCTTGCCGACCTGTATACTCCAGTGGGAATATACATGAGACTGAGGGACATCTATCCGCAGAGCGCACTGATGGAGAGTTCGGACTATCACGACTCGAACAACAGCCACTCGTTTATCGGAATAAACCCTATAGCTTCGGTGGCCATCAGCCACGGGGAGGCAATATGCTCCTTCCCCGACGGGGAGACCACAAGGCATGAAGTGAACAAGGACTACAAGTCGGACAAGGCTATCAACACCTTCATCTCTCGCTTTAAGGTGGAAGGTGAATACGCCTCATATTGTGGACTTTACGGATACACCGCTTTCAACGCAGTGAGATATTTTGAGGACATCGCCGTGAAGGACACCACAATGGAGAAGAACGATGCGCCTGACATGATGTACATACTCTACAGGGACATCATCGTGTTTGACCATTTCAACAATAAACTCACCATTGTGACCCTTGGGGACGAGAGCGCACTGGACGACATCTTCCGACAGATGAACAAGGCCAACGTGCATGCCTACGACTTCCACCCTACCGGCGAGACCACTTCGCCTCTGACCGACGAGGAGCACAAGGCAAACATACGACGAGGCATCAAACACTGTCTCAGGGGAGACGTGTTCCAGATTGTCATTGCCAGAAGGTTCATACAGAAATATGAAGGCGACGACTTCAAGCTCTACAGGGCACTGAGGTCGATAAACCCCTCGCCCTACCTCTTCTACTTCGACTTCGGCGGATTCCGCATCTTCGGCTCGTCGCCCGAGACCCACTGCCGCATAGAAGGACGCAAGGCTTACATCGACCCAATAGCCGGAACGACTAAGCGCACCGGCGACGCGGAGGCGGACAGGAAGGCTGCGGAATATCTGAGAAACGACGAAAAGGAAAACGCCGAGCACGTGATGCTCGTGGACCTGGCACGCAACGACCTCAGCCGAAACTGCCACGACGTGAAGGTGGACTTCTACAAGGACCTGCAGTATTACTCTCACGTGGTTCACCTGGTGTCGCGTGTGAGCGGTACACTCGACGAGGGCGCCGATCCCATAAAGGCGTTCATCGACACCTTCCCCGCCGGCACTCTGTCGGGAGCGCCAAAGGTGAGGGCCATGCAGCTCATCAGCGAGATAGAACCCCACAACAGAGGTGCCTACGGAGGCTGCATAGGATTCATCGGACTGAACGGTTCGCTCAACCAGGCCATCACCATCAGGACTTTCGTGTCGAGAAACGGAGAGCTGTGGTTCCAGGCTGGTGGCGGAATAGTGGCCAAGAGCGACGAGGAATATGAGCTGCAGGAGGTGAACAACAAGCTCGGGGCACTGCGCAGGGCTATACTTATGGCTGAAAAAATGTGATAGGAGAAATAGATCATGAAGATAGTTATCATTGACAATTACGACTCGTTTACATATAATCTGAGTCATCTGATAAAGGAAACAGGAGCTGAAGTGACGGTGATACGCAACGACCGCTTCACACTCAACCAGCTTGAGCCTTATGACAAGATAGTGTTGAGTCCCGGACCCGGCATCCCCTCAGAGGCAGGAATGCTGCTCGACGTGATAAAGACCTACAAGGGCAAGAAGCCCATATTGGGTGTGTGTCTGGGACACCAAGCCATAGGCGAGGTGTTTGGGGGAAAGCTGGAAAACCTCTCCGACGTGTTTCATGGAGTTGCAACAGAGGGAACGCAGTTTTCTAACGACTACCTGTTCAGGGGTATGCCCAAGCGCATCACCATGGGAAGGTATCACTCCTGGGTGGTGAGCCGCGAGAACTTCCCCTCATGCCTTGATGTGACGGCCGTGAGCGACGAAGGTCAAATAATGGCACTGAAACACAAGAACTACGACATCCACGGAATACAGTTCCACCCCGAATCGGTGCTCACTCCTGAAGGAAAGACCATAGTGAAGAACTTTATTTTTAATTTTTAATTTCAAAATAAAATTTTGACATCATGCAAACAATGAAAGATATACTCAACAGAATGTTGAATCACGAGGAACTGACAAGGGAGGAAACAAGAGACATACTCGTGGGAATAACAAAAAGCGAATTCCCTAACGAACAGATAACGGCTCTGCTCACCGCTCTGCAGATGAGAGGCATCACTGTGGACGAACTGCTGGGATTCCGCGACGGAATACTGGAGACAGGAGTGCCTGTGCCTCTGGACTGCGACAGATACATCGACGTGGTGGGCACCGGCGGCGACCGCAAAAACACTTTCAACATCTCTACCACCTCGTGCTTCGTGATTGCAGGTGCCGGATACAAGGTGGCTAAACACGGCAACTACGCCGCAACAAGCACAAGCGGCGCGTCGAACGTGATAGCAAACCACGGAGTGAAATTCACCGACGACATCGACCGCCTCAACCGATGCATCAACGAGTGTGGTGTCGTATACCTCCACGCCCAACTCTTCGCCAAGGCAATGAAGTTTGTGGGACCTATCAGAAAGGCACTGCAGTTCCCTACATGCTTCAACCTGCTCGGCCCTATCGTCAACCCCTCGAAACCGCAATGCCAGCTGCTCGGAGTGGCTAACCTCGACCAGATGAGACTATACAACAATGTGTATCAGAAAATAGGCATCGACTACGGCATTGTGAACAGCATCGACGGATATGACGAGATTTCGCTCACCGGAGACTTCAAGGTGACCACAAACAACTATGAGCGCATCTTCAAGCCGTCTGACCTCGGATTCAGCATAATAAAGCCGGAGGAACTGAAGGCCGGGGCCAACGAACTGGAGGCGAAGGAGATATTCGACGCCGTTCTGGCTAACACTGCACTGCCGGCCCAAAAGAACGTGGTGCTCGCCAACGCTGCCTTCGCCATCCAGGTGCTTGAAAAGGGAAAGAAGGACATTGAGGAGTGTATCGACATCGCACGAGAGTCGATAGACAGCGGAAAGGCTCTTGCCACATTCAAGAAATTTGTTGAACTTAACTCATGACCATGAAAGACGTACTGGAAAAAATTGTCGCCCACAAGCGCATTGAGGTGGAGAGGTTCAAGGATGTAATTACCGAATCGGACATACACTCTCGCGTAGAGGCACTTATGGCCACACAAGAAGGTAGAGGCATGGTGTCAATGCGACAAGCCATAGTGGAATCAGACACGGGCATCATCGCCGAGTTTAAAAGGAAGTCGCCATCGAAGGGATGGATAAAAGAGGAGGGACAAGCTGACGTTATCCCCTTGGCTTACCAGCAAAACGGGGCTGCGGCAATCAGCATACTTACCGACGAGGAGTTTTTTGGAGGAAAGGACAAGTTCATCACCACTGCACGAAAGTCGGGTGTGACAATCCCTGTACTTTATAAGAACTTTGTAATAGACGAGTACCAACTGTTTCAGGCAAGGCTTTGCGGTGCTTCCGCCGTACTGCTGATTGCCGCGGAACTGACGAAGCAGGAATGTCGCTCGCTGCTGCGCACAGCCCACGAACTTCAACTGGAGGTGCTTCTTGAGATGCATTGCGAGGAAGAGCTGGAATATGCCGAACTGGAGCCAGACCTCTGCGGAATAAACAACCGTAACCTCGGCACCTTCATCACTTCCGTTGACAACTCTTTCCGCCTTGCTCCCAAGCTGCCTGCCGACGCGGTGAAGGTGAGCGAAAGCGGAATATCCAATCCCGACGTCATCCGCCAGCTGCAACAAGCCGGCTTCAACGGATTTCTCATCGGCGAGTGTTTCATGAAAGAGGCTAACCCAGGGGAAGCGTTGAAGGAGTTTATTGCGGAAGTGAGGAGGGAGGAGGGAGGAGTGAGGAGGGAGGAGTGTTTTGGAGGGTAGAGGGAAGAAGGTAGAGGGTAGAGAATACCGTGCAAGCCCAGAGTGACTTTTTAATTTCAAAATAAAATTTTGACATCATGCAAACAATGAAAGATATACTCA
>CALZAP010000138.1 GCA_945614335.1 uncultured Prevotella sp. | reverse complement strand
AACGACCGCGCGGCTGAGACTCTCAGCAAGATTGCAAAGATTATCAAGGACTACAAGGACTACGACGTGCTGATAGAGGGTAACACCGACGACGTGCCAGTGAACTCTGCAGCCGCATCGATGAAAAACATCCGCAACAACTGGGACCTCTCCTGCCTTCGTGCATCGAGCGTGGTACAGGCATTGCAGAACGAGTATGGAGTAGACCCGAAACGCCTTACGGCAGGAGGTCGTGGCGAGTACAACCCGCTTACGAGCAACAGTACTGAGGTGGGCAAGCAGCGCAACCGCCGCACCCAGATTATCATCACTCCGAAGCTCGACCAGTTTATGGATCTTATCGACAAGGCTCCTGAGGCTGAGTAATCCTGAACTGGTGTCATTCAGACATCGTATTGTTTGACAGATACATATTTACATTTTCTCATAATAAAAATATTGACTATATTTAGCCCGGTATCATCCGTGAGGATTGTACCGGGCCTTTTTGTTTGTTCAATGGCGTTTCAACCGCGCGTTGAGCTGGATGACCGACGGAATGAAGATGCATAGCGAGAACAGAATGCTAAGCAGCAGCGACTGGTTGTTGCCGCCGTAGAGGTCGATGAGCTTCATCTCCGGGGCGGGCAACATGAGAGCGATGAAATAGGCCATGGTGTTGTTTAGCCAGTGGAACACGATGCAGGGAATGGCACTTCCTGCACGATAATATATCCATCCGAGCATTATTCCCATCAGAAAAGCATGTGGCATCTGTGCCGGGTTGATATGTACCAAGGCAAAGAGAAGGGCTGAGACCAATATTGCCGGCCAATGGCCAGTGGAAGTGTCGAGCAACCTGCGTAGGATGGCTCCACGAAACACTATCTCCTCGGCAACTGGCGCGAGAATAGCCAATGCGAAATAGCCTCCTGTGGTGTGGATAATCTTCAACAGCGTCTCCGACGCCATGTCAGGCAAGGCGGGCAACTGCTCCTGCAGCCATACTGCAGGGATGACCACTCCGGCTGCGGCTCCGATGGTCCAGCCTAACGATGCCATAGGCCTGAGTCTTAAGAAGTTGCGTCCTACGCTTCCCCATCGGCGCCAAAGGAAAAGCACAATCACCAAGAGATTGGTAAGACACGACGAAACTACAAGAGCCACCGGATGGTCGCCCTTAACTCCAAACAACGGTGCCACGACGCCCGTTAGTTGCGATTGCACTATCTGCAAGGCCATAAAGACCGCGAGATAGAAAATTACATCATATACTGTTTTTTTCATATTATTGAGTTTGTTTTGTGGAGGTGTCAACTCTTCAACACACTCCACACCTCTTCCCTGTCTCGTTTCAGTTGCTCTGCAAGGGCTGCGGCACTGCTGAATTTCTGTTCGCCGCGAATCTTTTCATGAAAGGCGACGGCAATACTGCGTCCGTAGATATTTCCGGAGAAATTGAAGATGTGAGCCTCTATGGTGCGACGAGAGCCGTTGAACGTTGGGCGAGTGCCAATGTTCAGCATTGCAGGACCACTGAACCCTTCATGCGGAACGCTCACCCTCACGGCATACACGCCATCGGCCGGCAAGAGCTTGTTGGCATCGTCCACCTCAACGTTGGCCGTGGGAAAACCTATTGCGGTGCCAATGTGCTCGCCGCCTACCACATGGCCTCTCAGCGTATATTCATAGCCGAGACACCTTGCGGCAAGTCCCACTTCCCCTTCACTCAAAAGCGAGCGCACCACCGACGAACTCACGTTCACTTCTTCAAGCATATACGGGTCGCCACGCCTCACCTCCATGCCCATCTCGCGTCCATAGCGCTCGTAGTCGGCAAAACCCTCGCTGCGGTTGTGGCCGAAACGATGGTCGTAGCCCGTGAACAACACCTTCGCCGACAGCCTCTCTGCAAGTATCGCCTGCATAAACTCTCGGGCAGACAGACTCGCCATCTCCTTGTCGAAAGGCAATACGACACAGTTGTCGATGCCCGTCTTACCCAACAGCTGCAGCTTTTCCTCCTGTGTAGACAGAAGACTGGGTTGGAAGTCGGACGACACCACTTGGCGCGGATGGCGGTCGAAGGTGACCACCGTGGACTCCAAGCCTTGACGTGCGGCCTCCTCCCTGACTGCCTCAATGAGATGGCGGTGTCCAAGGTGAACTCCGTCGAAAAAGCCTATCGTTGCCACACACGGGTTCAGCCTTGTCATGCCTTCGCCGAAAACTATCGTCTTCATCGTCTTAGTCTCCTAAATATTTCTCCGAGAATCATCACCGGCGATGTTCCCGCAATAATCATTATCCATGTGTCAAGGTCGAGGGGCACCGTACGGAACATCTTTCCGCCAAACTCCACGATGAGCCATTGGCCCGCAAGAATCATGACAAGCACAAAGAGCAGTCCCCTGTCGGACATGAACTTGTGGAATGCCGAACGGCGCGAGGCGAATGCCTTGGCGTTGAAGAGGTTCCACCACTGGAGCATGACAAAGATGGTGAAAAACACCGTGAGCTCCTCCACCGACACGCCCTGCACGCGCTCAAACCACCATAGCAGGGCAAACATCACGCCGAAAAACAACAGGCCAACAACGCCTATTGCCCATGCCATGCCCCGGCTGATGATAAAGTCGGTCTGCTTCCTCGGCTTGTCTTTCATCACCTCGCTCTCAGGAGGAAGCGAGGCAAGGGCCATGGCGGCAAAGGTGTCCATGATGAGGTTCACCCATAGCATCTGCGTTATGGTGAGTGGCAGCTCAGTGCCAATGAACGAGCCGCCAAGCACGAGAAGCAGGGCGGTGACGTTCACCACGAGCTGGAAGAAAATGAAGCGCTGTATGTTCTTGTAGAGCGAGCGTCCCCATTCCACGGCTTTCACTATGCTGCTGAAAGAGTCGTCGATGAGTGTCATGTCCGATGCGTTTTTCGCCACACTCGTGCCCGAGCCCAACGACAGCCCCACATGCGCATGGTTTAGGGCGGGCGCGTCGTTTGTGCCGTCGCCGGTCACAGCCACCACCTCCCCGTGTTTCTGCAGCATGTTCACCAGTCGCTGCTTGTCGGTAGGACGTGCTCGGCTCATCACCTTCAGTTGTTGTACGCGCATGAAAGCGTCCTCGTCGCTCAGGGCGGCAAAGTCAGGTCCGGTAATCTGTGCCCCGTCGGGAATGTTGTCGTTCCAAACGCCTATCTGCCGAGCAATCTCTATGGCAGTGGCAGAGGTGTCGCCAGTCACTATCTTCACGTCTATGCCCGCCTTGCCGCACTGTCTTACCGCCCCGGGCACTTCCTTTCTCAGCGGGTCGCTGATGGCGGCCACCGCCTGTAGCGTAAGGCTCTTGTCGTTGTCCTGAAGGCGATATTCCTCCACCGCCTTGTCCACCTCCTTGTATGCGAAGGCCAGTGTGCGCATGGCTTTCGACTGATATTCAAGCAGTTGCCTCTGTAGTTCGCGCTGTCTTGTCTCGTCAAGTTGGCAATGGGCGGCAATTATCTCCGGCGCACCCTTGGCGAAGAGGTATCTCTTGCCTTCAATGTCGGCGATGGTGGCCATATACTTGTGTTCTGTTGAAAAAGGCAGCTGCCATACCTTTGTGGGCGCAGTCCTGAGCGATAGATAGTCCTCGCCTCTGTCTCTCAGCCAAAGCAGCAGTGCGGCTTCGGTAGGATTGCCGATGGTCTTCTCGCCGTCGAGTTCGGCTGTGGAGTTAACGGCAATGGAGGTGTTTAGCAATTTCATGTCGCCGTCCACCGACATCTCGCTCACCTGCATCTTGTTCTCGGTCAGAGTGCCGGTCTTGTCTGTGCATATCACCGTCACAGCTCCCATAGTCTCGCAGGCATGCAGCTTTCTCACGAGATTGTTCGACTTCAGCATTCGCCTCATGTTCAGGGCGAGTGCAAGTGTCACTGCCATGGGAAGTCCTTCAGGCACCGCCATCACAATCAGCGTTACTGCCATCATGAAATATTTCAGCACCACCTCGGCCATCTTCAGCCACTGGTCGGTATGCCAAAGCGGGTTGGTGAGTATGTCATGTCCGAGGAATCCCACGAAGGCGAGTATCGACACTGCCGAACCCACCTTGCTTATCATTTTTGCCAGCTTGTCGAGTTGCAGGTTCAGTGGAGTCTTCACCTGAGTCATCTCTGTTGACTTTGTGGCCACCTTTCCTATCTCGGTGGCGTCGCCCACGGCAGTCACACGCATCCTTCCCGAACCGTTCATCACCATTGTAGAGCGCAGGGCGATATTCGACGGATAAGTGGCGCCGTCGTTTTTCACTTCCACAAACTTCGAGATGATAGGTTCTCCTGTGAGTGCCGACTCGTCAATCTGCAGGTCGGTGGCCTCAAACAGCCGTCCGTCGGCAGGCACTTCGTCGCCCACGCCGAGCACCACCACGTCGCCCACCACCACTTCGCGCCTTGGAATCTCCACCACTCTGTCGCCTCTCACCACCTTTACGGGCTGTTCCTCGCCAAGGGCAGTGAGTTCGTCAAACCGCTTTGCGGCGTCGCGCTCGAAGTAGAAGCCAACCGTTGTTGCGAAGAAAATGGCAATAAAGATGCCTATCGCCTCTACATAATCGTTTTCTATGACAGCCAGTCCAAGCGAGATGGCTGCGGCCACTAATAAGATTTTGATGATGGGGTCGTTGTATTTCTCAAGATACAAACGCCAAAGAGAAGTTTTCTTCGGCGGTGTAAGCACGTTTTCGCCATGCTTTTGTCGGCTCTCAGCCACTTCCTTGTCGCTGAGTCCTCTTGCTGATAATTGTTCTTTCACGTCAAAAAATAATGGTTTCTGCGGTGCAAAATTAATAATAAAATAGGTGAAACTGCACTATATTTGATTTTTTTATTCTTTTTTGCAAAAAATATTTGGTATTTCCAACTATTCTTTGTACCTTTGCACC
>CALZAP010000137.1 GCA_945614335.1 uncultured Prevotella sp. | reverse complement strand
ACAAGGTAACTTCGGTTCGGTTGACGGTGACTCTCCGGCAGCTATGCGTTACACTGAGTGCCGACTTTCCAAAATGGGCGAGCACATCATGGACGACCTCGACAAGGACACTGTCGACATGACCAATAACTTCGACGACTCGCTCGTTGAACCGACAGTGATGCCAACAAAGGTGCCAAACCTTTTGGTAAACGGCGGAAACGGTATTGCCGTAGGTATGGCGACAAATATTCCGACCCACAATCTTGGAGAAGTGATAGACGGATGCTGTGCTTATATTGATAACCCCGATATAGACACCGACGGCCTGATGGAATACATCAAAGCCCCAGACTTCCCTACCGGCGCATACATTTATGGAATACAGGGCGTAAAGGATGCCTACGAGACCGGTCGTGGTCGTATCATAATGCGTGCAAAGGCAGAGATAGAGACCGGCGACACACACGACAAAATCGTTGTGAACGAGATACCGTATGGTGTAAACAAGGCCGACCTCGTGAAATATATTGCCGACCTTGCCAATGAAAAGAAAATAGAGGGAATAAGCAATGTAAACGATGAGTCAGGACGCCAGGGAATGCGTATTGTAGTCGACGTGAAGCGAGATGCCAATGCCAATGTCATCCTCAACAAACTCTTTAAGATGACAGCCCTACAGAGTTCATTCTCTGTCAATTGCATAGCACTCGTACATGGTCGTCCGAAACTCCTTACCTTGAAGGAATGCGTGAAGCATTTTGTCGACCATCGACATGATGTGACAATACGTAGGACAAAGTTTGATTTGAAGAAAGCACAGGATCGTGCACACATTCTTAAGGCCCTCATCGTGGCTTGCGACAATATTGACGAGGTGGTTCATCTCATCCGGGCCTCAAAGACCCCAAAGGAGGCAATTGACAGTTTGATGAACCGTTTCGACTTCGATGAGGTACAGGCACGAGCTATTGTAGACATGCGCCTCCGCCAGCTCACAGGCCTTCAGATGGACCAGCTTCACAACGAGTACGACGAACTTCAGAAACTCATAGCTTACTTGCAGCAGATACTCGACGATCCAGAACTTTGCAAGAAAGTGATGAAAGACGAACTTCAGGAAGTAAAGGAGAAGTATGGTGACGAACGCCGTACCGAAATAAAGTATTCGAGCGAGGAGTTTAATGCAGAGGACTTCTATCCTGACGATCCCGTGGTCATTACCATCAGCCATCTCGGATACATTAAGCGCACCGCCTTGTCGGAGTTCCACCAGCAAAGCCGTGGTGGAGTGGGCAGCAAGGGCGCAACATCACGCGAGCAGGACTTTACCGAGTATATATATCCCGCCACCATGCACAACACGCTTCTCTTCTTCACCCAGAAGGGACGCTGCTATTGGCTCAAGTGCTACGAGATACCTGAAGGCGCAAAGAACGCCAAAGGCCGTGCCATACAGAATATACTGAATATCGAGGCCGACGATGCAATCAACGCGGTACTGCGTATACAGAAGTTTGACGACGAAGAGTTTGTCAAGTCACATTACGTGGTGTTTGCCACAAAGAACGGTATCATCAAGAAGACAAGCCTTGAGGCTTATAGTCGTCCACGAGCCAATGGTGTGAATGCCATCAATATCCTTGAAGGCGACCAGGTGGTAAGTGTGCGTCTTACCAACGGCAACAATGAGTTGCTTCTTGCCAATCGCAATGGCCGCGCAATACGTTTCAACGAAAACGAAGTGCGTACGATGGGACGTGTCTCAACAGGAGTGCGTGGCATGCGCCTTGACGACGGCGACGACGAGGTGGTTGGAATGGTGTGCGTAAACGACCCGGAAACTGAGACCATTATGGTGGTGAGTGAAAATGGTTACGGCAAGCGAAGCGATATCGAAGACTATCGCAAGACCGCACGTGGCGGCAAGGGAGTAAAGACATTAAGCGTGACGGAGAAGACCGGACGTCTTGTAGCCATAAAGGTTGTGACCGACGAAAACGACCTTATGATTATCAACAAGAGCGGAATACTCATTCGCCTGAAGGTAGCCGACGTGCGTGTCATGGGCCGTGCCACCCAAGGCGTGCGCCTGATAAACCTCACAAAGAAGAACGACACCATTGCCAGTGTATGCAAGGTAATCAGTGCCGACGAACCCGAAGAAAATTAGTATTAATCTTTAATAACTACGAGTATGAAGAAAATTATGATGATGGCAGTGGCACTCGTGTCAGCAGCTACTGCATTCGGTCAGGACAACCTGGTGAAGCAGGCCCTGAAGTCGAAGTCTAACCCTGCGGAAGCAGTGAAAATCCTGACTCCCGCCCTGACATCAAGCGAGACAGTCGATAAGGCAGCAGCATGGGGTGCCATGAGCGAGATCCAGTATCAGTTCTACTCCGATGCTTATGAGCAGATGGTGCAGAATCAGTTCAAGACCGAGAAAACTCCTATCGACACCGTGGGAATGTACAATGGGTTGATAGAGGCATTCAAGGCTGCCTTCAAGTGCGACGAGTACGACATTCAGCCCAACGAGAAGGGAAAAGTGAAGCCACGTTATCGCTCAAAGAACCAGTCTCGTCTGTTGCCAACCCGCAACACTCTCATCGATGCCGGCAGCCAGTTCTACAACGTCAAGAATTACGAGAAAGCAGTAGACGCTTGGGGTATGTTCGTTGAAAGTGCCGACGCTCCCCTTTTCGAGGGCAAGGTACAGAAGGACAGCACCTTCTATCTCATTGCCAACTATGCCGCTTTTGCAGCATACTTCGGCAAGAATTACAGCAAGGCCATCTCTTACGCCACGATGGCACTCGACGATGCAGCCACCAAGGCCGACGCTATCAACGTGATTGTTTCAGCCTCTAAGGACCAGTGCAAGACAAAGGAAGATTCTGTTGCTTATTTCAACAAGCTGAAGGAACTCCGCGTCAAACTGCCAAACGAGCTCAACGTCCTGTTTGCCATCAACGAGTATCTCTCTGTGCCAGGACGTGCCGCAGAGAAAGAGGCTTGGTGTGCTGAGGAGGTGAAGAAGGCTCCTAACGAGAAGTATTTGTGGGCATTCCTCGGCGAGGGACAGATGAACCAGCAGAAGTATGACGATGCTATTGTTTCGTTCAAGAAGACCATAGAGCTCGACCCAAGCTTTGTTGAAGTGGAGTACAACCTCGGAGCATGCTACGTGCTGAAGGCCACTACCATGAGCGACCAGCTCGCCGGATCCACCGGCCGTCTCTCTCCTGAGAATGCAGAGAAGGTAAAGGTAGTATACAACGATGCAAAGAAATACCTTGAGCACGTAAGAAGTGTTGACCCCGACCGCAAGAAGGCCAACTGGGCATATTCTCTCTATCAGGTATATTACGGACTCGGCGACCAGGAAAAGGCAGCCGAAATAGAAAAAATATTGAGTGGCAACTAATTGATGATGAAGAAGCTTATCACTGTAACGCTTCTCTTATTGACAATAATACCGTGCCTGAGAGCTCAGCGTAAAGAGATATCTCAGGCGCGGTCTTATATTAAGAGCGGCAAGGAACTCGCAAAGGCTGAGCAGCTGTTGCGTGGAGTCATCGCAAGTGATTCCGCCAGTGGTTGCGACCCGCGTGTGCATGCCTTGCTTCTTCAGGCCATAGAGAAGCAATATTCTGAAGGCAACGAAAAACTATATCTTAAGCAGAAGTACGACACTACGGCATTTTTCGTCTTGACTAAAAAACTTTTCGACGCATCGTGGCAGCTCGATTCTCTCGATGCCAAGCCTGACGAAAAGGGTAGGGTGAAGACCAAATACCGGGCCAAGAACGCCCAGATGCTAAACACATGCAGGCCCAACTTGTTCTATGGCGGCACTTATCACTTGCGAAAAGGCAATTACCGTGACGCGTTTGAGCTGTTCAACAAGTATATCCAATGTGCGTCTCATCCAATGTTTGGCTCCTTCGACTATGCCAAGACCGACAAGCGCCTGTCGGAAGCTGCCTATTGGGCAAGCTATTCTGCCACATACCTCAATGATCCAGATTTCGTGCTAAAACACAGCGACCTTGCAGAAGGAGACAGCTCGAAACTCGACTATCTTCTTATGTATGAGTCAGAGGCATATCTTCAGAAAGCGGATACTGCCGCATATCTGAACTCACTGAAAAGGGGATTTAGTCTTTATCCCAGTTTCAGGTACTTCTTTCCGCATCTCATGGACTACTATACGCTAAATGGAGATTACGAGAGCTGCCTTTCGCTTGCCGACGACGCCCTTGCCGTGGACTCCACCAATATCCTCTTTCTTTATGCCAAGGCAAACACACTGCTGAATTTGGGAAGAAACGACGAATGTGTGGAAGTAAGCAAGCGCATAGTGGAAGTCAACGACACCGTGGCCGAAGCCTATTATAACATAGGTATGGCCATCCTCAACAAGGTAGTCGCTCTCGAGAAGTCGGCCATGCCTCAAGACAAGAACGCTGTAAAGGCTCTTTATTGCGAAGCCATGCCCTATTTGGAAAACTATCGGGTGCTTGCACCGGAAGAGAAAAAGAAGTGGGCGCCGGCACTTTATCGCGTTTATCTCAACCTCAATATGGGAAAACAATTCGACGATATTGACAGGATAATTAATGAAGTTAAACCATAATTGAGTCGTTTAGCATTCTTTAACTAACATAATTGTCAGGATGACGGAATTTTTTCCTACCTTTGTAGGGCAAAAACATTTGAAACTTAAAACAAGCTTTTAATATGGAAAATAACTCTAATCTTATTGCACAGTGCATAGAAAAAGCACAGCAGTGGCTATCGCCTGCTTTTGACGAGGAAACACGCAGGCAAGTTCAAGAAATGCTCGACAAAGAAGACAAGACCGACCTTGTTGACGCTTTCTACCAAAACCTTGAATTCGGTACAGGCGGTCTGCGCGGAATTATGGGCGCCGGCACCAATCGTATGAACAAATACATAGTAGGCATGGCTACACAGGGTTTTGCCAACTATCTTCTG
>CALZAP010000136.1 GCA_945614335.1 uncultured Prevotella sp. | reverse complement strand
CGAGGATGATGCAGTTAACCACGATGAGAGGGATGAACACACCGAGCGACTTGTTGATTTCGGGCAGGTATGCCTTCAGGCACATCTGCAGTATGGTGACAAATGACGCAATGACCACCACAAACACTGGTATGCGCACCTTGTCGGGCGTGAGGTTCTTTATCATTGATATTACGATGTTGGAGCAGATGAGCACAAACATCGTGGCAAGTCCCATCGACAGGCCGTTCATCGCCGAGGTGGTGGTGGCAAGCGTAGGACACATTCCGAGGAGAAGCACAAACGTCGGGTTCTCCTTGATGATGCCGTTTAAAAGTATCTTTAACATAATATTGAAATATTATAATATGGAAATAATGACTTCTTTACTTTTCCCCTCTGCTCGCCTGCTGGCTTGCTCCGGAGGAGGCGTCGGTGTCCTGACCATGGTCCTGTCCGGCATACACCTGATAAGCCTGGTTGACAGCCTTGAGGAAGGCGCGCGAGGTGATGGTGGAAGCTGTGATGGCGTCGATGTCGCCACCGTCCTTGTTTACTGCAAGTGGTGTCGACGGTGTCTTGCCCACGATAGAGCCCTTTCCGTCTTTTTGGAACCACTTGTCGGCCTTTGCTCCGAGTCCCGGTGTCTCGGCAGCCTGCAGTATGGTGTAGCCGAGCACCTTTCCTTCGGCATCGAAGCCCACGAGCACTTTCAAGTCGCCTCCAAAGCCTAACGTGGTGCTCTCAACAGCGGCTCCAAGGAACTTGCCGTCGGCAGTGGCTGTCTTGTGTACCACGAAGGTGAGCTCCTTGCCTTCGAAGGTCTGCTTCAGCTCGTCGTCGGCGGTGACCTTGAGGTTGTCGGTGCCCATCACCTCTTTAATACCGTTGGCGAGAGCTATTTCGTCTTGTGCCTTTATGGGTGCTTCTGTCACGTGGTTCACCCATGCGAGAAGGGCTCCTGTGATGACAGCCACTCCCACAAGCACTGTCACCATATTCACTAATGTAGATTCCAGCTTTTTCATTTCTTTACTACCTCCCCGAAACGTTTTGGTTTGATGTATGTGTTGATGAGCGGTGTGAAGGCGTTCATGATAAGTATGGCGAACGACATTCCTTCGGGATATGCGCCCCAGTTACGTATCACCACTGTAAGAACACCGATGCCCACTCCGTAGACCAACTGGCCGCGGCTGCACATTGGCGAGGTGACGTAGTCGGTGGCCATGAAGATGGCACCAAGCATCAAGCCTCCACTGAAGATTACGGCAAACGGGTCGGCATATACGGGACTGGAAAGGTGGAGCAGTCCGCTGAGCACAAACACGGTAAGGATGATGCTCACCGGAGTGTGCCAAGTGATAATCTTGCGCCAAAGCATGAAGGCGAGTCCGAGCAGGAGTGCAAGGGCGCACACCTCACCAAGCGAACCGGCACCGGCCTGACATGTGTGGGGAATGCCTATCAGCATACTGAAACTGTCGGGCAGCTGCTGGAGCACCGAGGGGTCGCCGCTCTTTATGGCCCACTTCATTACCGAGAGCGGTGTGGCTCCCGTCTCTGCGTCGAGATAAGACGTGAGCTGTCCGGCCTGTGGCCATGAGGTCATCTGTGCAGGGAAGCTGACCAAGAGGAAACAACGTCCCACGAGTGCTGGGTTGAAGAGGTTACTGCCCAATCCGCCGAAGGTCATCTTTCCGATGCCTACTGCCACAAGGGCTCCGATTATGATAATCCATATCGGGAGATTGGACGGAAGGTTGAAGCCGAGAAGAAGGCCTGTAACCACAGCCGAGCCGTCGCATACGGTGGTACGGCTGTTTTTCATAAGGTATTTGTTTATAGCCCACTCAAACAAGACGCAGGCTGCCACGCTGGTGGCACAAACTATTGCCGAGCCGATGCCGAAGATGAAGAACGACACGAGCAGCGCGGGAAGAAGGGCAATGACCACTCCATACATGTTGCGCTCCACAGAGTCGGTGCCATGGGCATGTGGCGACAATGAAACTATCATTTTTTTCATTTATGAACTTGAAATTACGGTATTTGAAACTATTTTTTCGCAGCTCTGGCACGTATTATTCCCATCACGGTCTGCTTTCCGAAACGTATGTTGTCGAGAATAGGACGGTGTGACGGGCATGTGAACTGGCAGGAGCCGCACTCTATGCACGATGTGATGTCTTCTGCCTCCACCTTTTCCCACATCTTCTTTGCAGAACAAGTGGCAAGGAGATAGGGTTCGAGACCCATCGGGCATACATTGACACACTTTCCGCAGCGGATGCAAGGGTCGGCGGGCTTGCGTCGAGCCTCGTCGCCACTGATGATGGTCACACTGTTGGTACCCTTGCACACCGGCACTTCGTCGGTGGTGAGGGCCTTGCCCATCATCGGTCCGCCGGCGAGCAGTTTGTTGTCGCCTTCAGGCATGCCGCCGCAAATCTCGATGAGGTCTTTCATCGGTGTTCCCATGCGAACGAGGAAGTTGCCCGGGTTCTTCAGCTGCTTGCCGGTCACGGTGGTGTAGCGTTCAAACAAAGGCTTGCGCTTCATCACTGCCTCGTAAACCGCGAATGCCGTACCCACATTCTGCACTATGGCACCCACGTTAACAGGAATGGCAGGTGGTGCAGGTACCTGACGGCGGATTACAGCATCCACGAGCTGCTTCTCTCCTCCCTGCGGATAGCGTTGCTTCAGCGGCACCACTTCTATGCGTGGGTCGGAGGCGGTCTTTTCGCTCAGCAGTCGTATGGCCTCTGGCTTGTTGGTCTCAATACCGATGTATCCCTTTTCCACCTTGGCGGCCTTCATCAGGAGGTTGAGTCCCACGAGTATCTCGTCGGCATGCTCCATCATCAATCGGTAGTCGGAGGTGATGTAAGGCTCACACTCCACGGCATTGATAATCACACACTCGGCCTTTGCTCCCGGGGGCGGACAGAGTTTGATGAAGGTAGGGAATCCGGCGCCGCCCATACCGGTGACGCCAGCCACCTTTATTCGCTCCACTATTTCCTCTGGTGTGAGCTCAGGATGTTTCTCAAGGGTTTCGAGGGTCTTGCTGCGGTCGATGGTTTCCTCCCACTCGTCGCCCTCCACATTAATAATAATAACAGGCTTGCGGTAGCCGGTGGCGTCGAAGGCAGAGTCAATCTTTGCCACTGTTCCCGACACCGAGGAATAGATGGGTGCAGAGACGAATCCTCCAGCCTCTGCTATGAGTGTTCCCACCTTCACCTTGTCGCCACGCTTCACCACGGGTTTTGCAGGTGCTCCGATATGCTGCGACAAAGGGAAGATGGCCTGTTTCGGCAGCGGTGCCACCACTGTGGCCACTTCAGCCGACAGCTTGTTCTCCTCCGGGTGTATACCGCCTATTCTAAATGTTCTTATCTTCATTGCTGTTGTTTTGATTTTCGGGTTTCGGTTTCGGCGCCGGGAAGTTCACTGCCACGATGGCCTTCTGCGGGCACACTTTCTCACACTTGCGGCATACTCGGCACTTCTCGTTGTCGATGTATGCAAGGCTGCCGTTCATGGTGATGGCTCCGAACGGACACTCTTTCTCACACTTTCCGCAGCCGATGCATGCCACGCTGCAGGCGGCCTTGGCGGCTGGTCCCTTGTCTTGGTTGACGCAGCTTACATACACGCGTCGTCCCTTCGGGCCTTTCTTTCTAATCTCGATCACGTGGCGCGGACAAGCCCTTGAGCAGGCACCGCAACCTCCACATTTGTCCTCGTCGACCTCGGCAATGCCAGTCTCGGGATTGATGTGGATGGCGTCGAGCGAGCAAACTGCAATACAGTCGCCGCATCCGAGGCATCCGAATCCGCAAGCCGACTCACCGGCACCACACGCGTGCATGGCGGCACAGGTGCGAAGTCCTGAATACTCAGTGACCTTCGGACGATTTTCACACGTGCCGTTACATCTCACCACGGCAACCTTTGCCTCTGTGTTGGCAATGGCCATGCCGAGCAGGTCAGACACTTTCTCCATGACGTCGTGCCCACCCACCGGACAGCTAAGTCCTTCGAGGTTTCCGGCGTCGGCGCCTTTCACGAGAGCGTCAGCGAGTCCGGAGCATCCCGGAAATCCGCATCCGCCACAATTGGCTTGCGGCAAGAGTGCCGCCACCTGCGCAATGCGCGGGTCTTCCTTCACAGCAAACTTTTTGGAGCAGAGGTAGAGCACTGCGGCTGCCACCAGTCCTATGGCTCCAAGCACAATGACTGCGATAACGATAAAATTCATATTACTTTTTGATATGTTTTATTAATAATTTTCATTTGAGTCCTCTATAGTGAACGCTACTCCTTTGGAAAGCGGGCGGCGCAACAGGAACACTGTGAGATAATATGGTATGAGAGCTAACACAGCCGTAAGGGCAGCAAGCACTTCGTCGCCGGTGAGTGTAAGAACCAGTAGCAGCGAGGCAACCATCACAATGAACGGCACCACAAAACCCACGGTCATCGCACGTCCCACGGCCGAGGTGGTAGTGGCCACTGTCACAGCCTGCCCCACATTATACCTTGCGGCATCCTCTTCGCACCTTACGTCGATAATCTTCTCTTTCGCCTCCGCGGCATTGCAATGTGAAGCCACCTTGCAATGGGCGCATGCCGAGGTCTGAAGAATGCGCACTTTGACTATTCCCTGACCTACGTCTTCCACTATTCCGTTATGTTTTATCTTGTCGTTCATTTGTTAAGTGAGGGCGTTATTTTGACCTCTTTGTCTGTTTTCGTGATGCAAAAATACTACTATCTTTCGAACTGACCAACAAAAAAGGGTGTTTTTTGCAAAAAACATTCGTAATCGTTTGCAATAACATATTTTTTTACTACTTTTGCAGCATAATAGCAAAATACATCGGCAATGAAAACATCAGATCAGACATTTCAGCAAGTAGAGCGTACCATCAGTAAGGTAATCGACAAATTCCCGACAAACGTCGAACCTACCATTCTTACCGACATCCATCTCCGTGCCAATCAGGAGACGGGC
>CALZAP010000135.1 GCA_945614335.1 uncultured Prevotella sp. | reverse complement strand
ATGCCTACCTCTTCTGCGGACCGCGAGGAGTGGGCAAGACCACATGCGCACGCATTTTCGCCAAGACCATTAACTGTATGTCGCCCACGGACGATGGTGAGGCATGCAACGAGTGTGAGAGCTGTATGGCTTTCAATGAGCAGCGGTCGTTCAATATCTTCGAACTCGACGCTGCCAGCAACAACTCCGTGGAGCACATTAAGACGCTCATGGAGCAGACGAGGATTCCGCCGCAGGTAGGACGCTACAAGGTGTTTATCATCGACGAGGTTCACATGCTCTCGACAGCTGCCTTCAACGCCTTCCTCAAAACCCTTGAAGAACCGCCGGCACATGTGATTTTTATACTCGCCACAACCGAGAAGCACAAGATACTGCCTACCATTCTCTCGCGTTGCCAAATATACGACTTCGAGCGAATGACCGTGGCCAACACCGTGGCTCACCTGAAAATGGTGGCCGAGAAGGAAGGCATCACGGCGGAGCAGGAGGCACTGGAGGTGATAGCCGAAAAGGCCGACGGAGGTATGCGCGACGCACTTTCCATATTCGACCAGGCTGCGAGCTTCTGTCAGGGAAACATCACATACCAGAAGGTGATAGAAGACCTAAACGTGCTTGACGCCGAAAACTACTTCCGCATCGTTGACCTTAGCCTCGAAAACAAGGTGCCTGAGGTGATGGTACTCCTGAACGATGTGATAAACAACGGATTTGACGGCGGACAACTCATTGCCGGACTGGCGCGCCACGTAAGAAACGTGCTTATGGCGAAAGATCCGCAAACACTGCCACTGCTTGAGGCGAGTGAGCAGCAGAAGGAGAAATACAAGTTGCAGGCGCAGAAGGCCGATACGAGATTTCTCTACCAGGCGCTTAGGCTGATGAACGACTGCGACGTGAACTACCGCCAAAGCACCAACAAGCGACTGCTCGTGGAGCTGACGCTTATCGAAATTGCCCAGATAACTCAACCCGATGACGCGGCAGGCAGTGGGCGTAGGCCCAGACAACTAAAATGCCTGTTTCAGAACATTGTCAGACAACAACGGCAGAGAAAAGCGGCAGCACAGGTGGCCGCTGCTGTTGCTGTGGCTGACAATAAGCAAGGTGACAATAATCAAGTTGTCGCAAGGCAAGGCGACAAGGTAGAGAACACGGCTCAGCAGGAGCAGCAGCGGACAAACTATAGCACCGTGAACCGTCCCGTGCTAAAGGCCGGCAGCAACGTTGGCTTTTCATGGAACAAGGTGCGCGAGATGTCGAAGAGAAGCAAGATACAGATCGTGCCGGGCATGCTGGCTCCCAACGACCCGAACTCAAAGCCCGCCACGGACAACAACCAGTTCTCGCAGGAGGACCTTGAACTGCAATGGATGTCGATGTGCAACAGAATGCCACAGAAACTAAGCGCCATAGCAACAAGAATGAAGAACATGAACCCTGAGATTGGTGAATTTCCGCATGTGAAGGTGATGGTGGATAACCAGGTGATACTCGAACAGATGCTGCAGATACAGAAGAGCATTCTCAATACTCTGAAATTGTATCTCAGCAACACCTCCATCACCCTCGAGCTTGTGCTTACCAAGCACGAGGAGGCTGTGAGGATATTGTCGAGGCGCGAGCAGTTTGAGGCTATGAGCAAAGAAAATCCCGCAGTCGAGAAACTGCGGGAGCTTATGGATTTGGAGTTGGCGTAGGGATTTTTAAATAAGATTCATGCCCAACTCCTTACATTCTTTTCGCATTTCGTCAGGCCAGATGCTTGCCTGTATCTCACCGATGTGACCCTTATGGAGCAACACCATGCACAGACGGCTTTGGCCTATACCTCCACCGATGCTGAGCGGTAGCTCGTCGTTCATAAGTTTCTTGTGGAAGTAGAGGCCGAGGCGCTCTTCCTTGCCTTCTATCTTCAGCTGACGCACCAGCGACTCTTTGTCTACACGTATGCCCATCGATGAAAGCTCAAACGAGCGGCCGAGTACGGGATACCATATCAATATGTCGCCGTTGAGACCCACTGAGCCATCTTCTGCCACTGTAGACCAATCGTCATAGTCAGGTGCACGCCCGTCATGTTTCTTTCCGTCGCTCAGTTTTCCGCCAATGCCAATCACAAACACGGCTCCGTATTTTTTGCAGATGGCGTCTTCACGCTCCTTAGGAGTCTTGTCGGGATACATCTTGAGGAGTTCCTCACTGTGTATGAACGTGATTTTCTCTGGCAGGAACGGCTTGAGTTGTGGATAGGTCTCGCATGTGAGATATTCGGTACGCAGTATTGCCGCGTAGATTCTTTCCACCACATTTTTCAGGAATGCGAGAGTGCGCTGTTCGCGTGTGATAACGGCCTCCCAGTCCCATTGGTCAACATAGAGCGAGTGTAGATTGTCGAGTTCCTCGTCGGCGCGTATGGCGTTCATGTCTGTATATATGCCATA
This sequence comes from uncultured Prevotella sp., assembly GCA_945614335.1. GTDB lineage: Bacteria > Bacteroidota > Bacteroidia > Bacteroidales > Bacteroidaceae > Prevotella. The sequence continues at coordinate 2,599 of CALZAP010000135.1, read as the reverse complement.
TCCCGGCTCTATTTTGTATTCCGCGAGCGACATTCGCTTCCATTTTGCGAGGGAGTGAACCACTTCGGCCTTAGCGTCGCCAAGGTCCTTTATGGGGAAGGTGACGGCGCGTTCCACGCCGTTGAGGTCGTCGTTAATGCCAAGTCCCTGAAGCACAAAGAGAGGCGCTGTGACGCGTCGTAGGCGCAGTTCGGTGGAGAGGTTCTGTTGGAAAAACTCCTTAATCTGCTTTATGCCGTGCTCCGTCTGTTTCATGTCGAGCGCGGCAGTGTAAATGATAGGTTTTATTATGTTGCCCATAATTATATATGTGTTATGTTTCTTTTAAAGTTGTGTGTTTGGAGATGCTTTTTGCAAATCCGGCTGCAAAGTTACACATATTCTTTTAATCTGCAAGCAAAATTGCTGTTTTTTTAATCAAAAAGCAATGTTTTCCTTCTTTTTGCCTCTCATTATGCTACGAAACGGGCACTTTTCCGACTATTTCTTTCACTTGGCTGATATTTCTTCGGCAGCGTTGCGTCCGGCTATCTTTCCATTCACCACAATGTCGCCCACGCCGTTGCCTCCCAGTCGGTTGGCTCCGTGAAGTCCTCCAGTCACCTCGCCTGCGGCATAGAGTCCGGGCACCACGGTGTTGTCTATTCGCAGCACGTGCATGTCTTTGTCAACCTTTATACCGCCCATGGTGTGGTGTATGGCTGGAGTTACGCCTACGGCATAGTATGGAGGTATGTTGAGCGGGGCTGTCAGTGCGGTGGCGCTTCGTCCGAAGTCCTCGTCGCAGCCGTTCTGTTGCATCTTGGTGTATCGGGCCATGGTGGCGGTCAGCACGTCGGCTGGCAATCCTGCCTTTTCGGCGAGTTCCTCAATGGTCAGAGCCTCCTTCAGCACGCCCTGGTTGTAGTATGTCTCGATGGCGGCGAGCGATTTGCGTACTTGGTCATCGAATATCAGGAATGCCATGTCGCCAGTCTGGCTTAGTATGGCCTCAGAAACCACGTCGCGCGTTTGCATCTCGTCCACAAACCTCTTTCCTTCGGCATTCACGAGAATGGCTCCATTACCTCTCACGGCCTCTGTAATTAAAATATGGTTTACGTATTCCGCAGTGGGGTGAATCTGTATCTGCTCGAGCTGTATCATGCTTCCCCCTATGGCTTCCACCCATGCGAAGGCGTCTCCTGTGGCACCCTTGTGGTTGAGGGTGGGGAAACCTTTCAGCTGCGGGCAGTATTTTGTAACCATCTCGATGTTTGCGCCGAAGCCTCCAGTGGCAATCACCACAGCCTTTGCTTTCAGCTGGTATTTGCTGCCGTTGCGGTTTTCCACCTTTACACCGCACACTCTCTCGCCGTCCATCATGAGTCCGGTGACCTTGTTGCTGGTGCGAATCTCCACTTTTTCCGATTCCGAAGCCTCCTTTAGTACCTTCATCAGGTGAGGTCCTATGGCGGTTCCGCCTTGTGGGCGATGGGTGCGTTTCACGCTGCTTCCACCCATGAGTCCGATGTCGCTAAGGTCGGCGCCGAGGCCCATTAGCCAGTCGATGGTGAGAGGGCCGTTGTCCACGAAACTTCTCACGAGCACTGGGTCGTTTAAGTAGTGTCCGCCCTTCATGGTGTCGTCAAAGAAGAGGTCTTTGGAGTCTTCTATGCCGAGATTTTTCTGTACGGACGTCTCTGCCGCGTTTATTCCACCTGTGGAGTAGTTGGTATTGCCTCCCACGATGCCCTGTTTTTCAATCACTGTAACGTTGTAGCCATTTGAGGCAGCTTCAATAGCAGCACACAGTCCGGCGCCACCTGCACCGATTACCACAATGTCGCACTCTCCGTCGGTATAAACCTTCTCTTCTTCGGTTTTTTCGCCCTTTGCAGTGGCAATGGCCATGTTTAGAGCGTCTATAACTCCGGTAGAGGTGAGTGTGGCACCTGTCACTCCGTCGGTTTCAAGCGAAAGGTAATTGGTGCGCCCTATTGCATTGTCGAGTACTTCGTTGAGTGCCGCCTGTGCAAACGACGATTCCGACTGGCTGATGGCTTTTGCGTCGGTTATGGTGTTGTTCGTCACGGTGATGCGCACGAGGATTGTGCCTCCTCGCCCTTCGCCTGTGCCTTCCCACACTCCGTCGCGCATGGTTGTATCAACAGTGTTGTCACTCACTGTACATGCCGTGATTGCTGTCAACATAAGGATTGTTGCCGCAACAATCCACATAGCGGAAAAAATTTTCTTCATAATTAGTTTTATTAATATTAAAATGTCTGTTTTGATGGCAAAGGTACAAAAAATTATCGTAACGACCAACGATTTCTGGAAATAAGACTTGAACCTCGTGGAAAACTTAATGAAAAGGGTAGATTTCCACAAGGTTCAAGTATTAGGGGGGCAAGTTTCCAAAACGAGTTTCCAAAACGAGTTTCCTTGCGCTTATGCTACACCATGCAGTAGGTGACCCTAAAGTCACCCACTTACCTCAATATCCCTTGCCCATTCCATGAAGTAGTCGCACTCCTTATATATATATAAAAAGGTGTAATGCGAATAATGGTCTGTTTTACACTTGTTATTTGCAAATAAACGTTAAAGAAATGCA
>CALZAP010000134.1 GCA_945614335.1 uncultured Prevotella sp. | reverse complement strand
TATCCACTGCTCCTCTCTCTCTGAGAAGTCATCATGTCCCTTGCCTGTCTTGTGCTGGATATAGCCCACGAGGGTGCGCTCGGTGAAGAAGCGGGAGGCGAAGCGCTCGGCATAGTTGAGATAGCCGCCGCCATTGTCGCGTATGTCGATGATAAGTCCGCGGCAAAGGATGAGTTCCATAAGCACCTCGTCGAGGTTGCCCTCTCCTACCCCACTGTTGAAGCTGCCATAATAGATATAGCCTATGTTGTCGTCGAGTATGCGGTATTTTATTCCTGCCGCTATCTTGTAGTCGGTACCGAGATAACGGCGCTGCAGGGTATCGCTGAAGTTGGCCGGAAACGACTCGTGCCAGCTCCAGTAGCGTGCCACGTCGTGGGAAGAGGAAAGGTTGACATGTCCGTCGCGGAGTTCGCTAAGCATGTCGGCACATATCTCGAAGAGGTGGTCGCGTGAGAGCGTATTGTCTACACGCACCCGATAGCGGTTGTAGACCTCGTTCCAGTCGAGTCCATACTGCTCGCCCTTATAAGCGAAATAGCAGTAATGCTCGTCGATGATGTGCCATAGGGCATCGAAGTTGCCTTCAGGAGTGTCGGCATATTCAGGGTCGTCGACACAGGACATGAAGGACAAGGGGAAGACGGCGAGGAGAAGGAAAAGAGATACGGAGTGTTTCATGGGCGATGGTTTATGACGGTGAAATGCTTCACGAACCCAATCATGAAATGGTTGGAATAGACGTGAGACTTAAGATTGTTTACCTTCGACTGCTGAAAATCGCCGAGATAGCCAAAGCGCACGGTTGTGCGCGGACCGACATTGACATCGGCCATCAGCTGGTGACGCATGTTGGGCGCACTGACAAAGGTAGTGGGAACTATATTATGATCGTAGTTGCCACGAGAGAATATCTCGTAGTAGGACTGACCGTAATTAGGGCTGAACATGATGCCAAGCAGTAGCAGTTGGGTCTCATAACGCAGGGCTGCACGCCGTCCGAAGACAGTGAAACGCCACGTGGCTGCTGCCGTGGGCATGACATTGAGCGAGACACGTGCCTGTGCGGGATTGTTGCCGTTTGACATGTTGTAGATAAATCCCACATTGGCGGCAAGCATGCCTCCCGCCTCAACGGTGAGGGAAGGCAGAAGCTGAAAAGAACGCATACGGCCGACGAATAACGTGTAGTCGCCGGCAAGTTCATGGCTGTCGTCGCTACGGTCGTTAACTGTGGCGAGATGTGCCTGATGCTCGATAAGTGTGGACCAGCGTCGCTCTGCCTTTACACCTTGCACGGTGGAAAGGAAAGAGAGCCCGGTGCCACTGAAATGCTCCTGGGAGAGATAGGTGTCGTAGACCTCGGTAGGTCCCACACCTATCATATTAGTAGTCCTGCGCTCCGACTGTGCCGCCGCAAACGTTGGCGGCAACAGTGAGAGGAGGGAAACAATGAAAAGCCTAAAAGCCATCGGGGAAAAGATTAAGTTGACCTGTTATCTCGTCGCGCACCTGCTGCTCGCTTTTTCCGGCATCAGGGTCAGAAGACGCATCGTCCGGGCCGTCGTCGCCAGAGTCGTCGGGATTGTCTGACGGTTCCTCCGGCTCTTCCGGATAACGCAACGGTTCGAGTTCCTCTATCGACTCAATCTGCCATGTGCTGATTCGCTTGCCCTTGGCCTTAAAGCCCTTGACGGCAATAAACTGCTCGGCGTCTATTTCCATTGGGTCGCGGAAGGCATCGTTGCCACCGAAAGTCACTTTTATGCGCGGATAGACCTGTCCCGAAAGCAACACCTGTCGGCTCAGCGGATTGTCGCCGAGATAGTTGAGCTTACGCTTGGTAGGTTCCATCATGAAACGCTTGAGATAGGGATAGCCGTCGTTGTCGGCATCGAAGAGGACACATGTCCACACCTTGTGCTCGTCGTATTTCTCTATGATGGCTATATTATCCTCATAATGGTTGTTGGGATCGAAGTTGGTCTGGTAGTACTCGCCGTTGGAGAGCACCACGAGAATGGTGTCGCCATCGAAGAACTCTCCGAGCAGGCGTCCGTGCTCGTCGTAGTTCAGACGGTTGACATCCGGGTCAAACCACACCTTGCGTCCGCCGAGTGTGGAGTGGCCATGACTCTTAAGGCCAATACGATGTATGGACTGATGTGAGAGGAGGTTACCCTTCGATGCCCTTCCTTTTATTAATATGGTGGAGAAATCCTTGTCGAGGAATATGCTTCCCTTGCGTTTTTCCGACGGGTCGAAGGTGATCTTGATTACCTCCGCCTCGCCATTGGGATTGGCAGTAAAGTATATGACTCGCGAGCCTGGAGTGCCTTGTGTAAGGTCGTATTCACGGTCGCGCGTGATGCTTGTCACGTTGAAGCGCTTAATGAAGTAGTCGCCTTTCTTTCCGTCGCGATACACCACGTTGTATATCGTTCTCTTGTCGTTCTTTTTGAACACGGCAAGATGAAGCACATTCTTGCCCACGAATATTTTCTCCGCCACCTTGATGACCTTATACTTACCGTCCTTGTAGAAGATTATGATGTCGTCGATGTCAGAGCAGTTGCAAACGTATTCGTCTTTCTTCAGACCAGTGCCGATGAAGCCTTCCTGACGGTTGATATAGAGTTTCTCGTTAGCCTCGACTACGGTGGTGGCTTCTATGGTGTCGAAATTGCGTATCTCGGTCATTCGCGGATGGTCCTTGCCGTACTTGTCCTTCAGGAACTGGAACCAGTTGGCAGTTACCTCCACCATATTGGCCAAATCGTGGTCAATGTCTTCTATCTCAGCCTTTATGCGGGCCATGAGTTCGTCAGCCTTGTCTTTGTTGAACTTCAATATACGCTGCATCTTTATCTCAAGAAGCCTAAGGATGTCGTCCTTGGTCACTTCGCGCACAAACTGTGGATAGTATGGGGTAAGGCGGTCGTCGATATGCTCGCACACGGCATCCACATTCGGAGCCTGTTCAAACTTCTTGTCCTTATAGATACGCTCCTCGATGAATATTTTCTCGAGGGAGGCAAAATGGAACTGTTCGAGCAGTTCGGCCTTGCGTATCTCAAGTTCTTTGCGCAGCAAGGCCTTCGTGTGCTCCGCACAATGGCGCAACACGTCGCTTACGGTAAGGAACTGCGGCTTGTTGTTTTCGATTACACAACAGTTGGGCGAGATGTTCACCTCGCAGTCGGAGAAGGCATAGAGTGCGTCAAGAGTCTTGTCGGAAGAGATGCCTGGGGCGAGATGCACAAGAATCTCCACCTCGGCGGCAGTGTTGTCGTCAACCTTGCGTGCCTTTATCTTTCCCTTTTCAATGGCCTTGAGAATGGAGTCGATGAGTGTGGTTGTGGTTTTGCCGTATGGTATCTCACGTATTACGAGCGTCTTGTTGTCGAGTTTTTCTATCTTTGCCCTTACCTTCAACACCCCACCGCGTTGTCCGTCGTTATAGCGGCTGACGTCGATGCTGCCGCCAGTGGGGAAGTCTGGATAAAGCTGGAACGGCTGTCCATGGAGATAGGATATGGCAGCGTCACACAGCTCGCAGAAGTTGTGGGGCAGAATCTTCGACGAGAGTCCCACGGCAATGCCCTCGGCACCTTGTGCAAGTAGCAACGGGAACTTCACCGGAAGGGTGATGGGCTCCTTGTTTCGTCCGTCGTAGCTAAGCTGCCACTCGGTGGTCTTGGGGTTGAACACTGTGTCGATGGCAAACTTCGACAGGCGCGCCTCAATATATCGGGGAGCAGCCGCACGGTCGCCGGTAAGAATGTTGCCCCAGTTTCCCTGGGTGTCAACGAGCAGGTCTTTCTGTCCCAACTGGACCAACGCGTCGCCGATGGAAGCGTCGCCATGCGGATGGAACTGCATGGTGTGTCCTACGATGTTAGCCACCTTGTTATATCTGCCGTCGTCCATTCGCTTCATGGAATGAAGTATGCGTCTTTGCACAGGCTTCAGTCCGTCCTCGATATGCGGCACGGCACGTTCGAGAATCACGTATGAGGCATAATCAAGAAACCAGTTCTGATACATGCCGCTGAGATGGTGCACCACGGATGCGTCAAACCTGTTGACAGGCTTGTAGTCAGAATGCTCCTGCGAAGCATCCTCTTCGTTGATGTTATTGTCTTTAATATCGTCTATTTCGTCACTCATGAGGTTAATGTGGTATTTCTTCAGCCGCAAAAGTAATAAAAAGAAACGAAATTTGCAAATATTGTGTTATTTTCTTTTGTTTTTCGCTCAACATACATTACCTTTGCACCCAAAAATACGAAAATATACATATTATTATGGCACAAGAAGACGTTTTTAAGAAAATTGTATCACACTGCAAGGAGTACGGTTTCGTGTTCCCGAGTAGTGATATCTATGATGGTTTGGGAGCCGTATATGACTACGGCCAGAATGGTGTTGAACTGAAGAACAATATCAAGCAGTATTGGTGGAAGAGCATGGTGTTGCTCCATGAGAACATCGTGGGCATCGACTCTGCCATCTTCATGCATCCTACGATATGGAAGGCCAGCGGACACGTTGACGCATTCAACGACCCACTGATTGACAACCGCGACTCGAAGAAGCGCTACCGCGCCGACGTGCTCATCGAGGACCAGATAGCCAAGTATGACGAGAAGATACAGAAGGAGGTGGCCAAGGCACGCAAGCGCTTCGGCGACTCATTCGACGAGGAGAAATACATGGAGACCAGCGAGCGCGTGAAGGAGACCAAGGAGAAGCGCGACGCACTCCACGCACGATATGCCGAGGCTATGCAGGGTCCGGACCTGGAAGCCCTGAAGCAGATTATCCTCGACGAGGAAATCGTTGACCCTATCAGCGGCACAAAGAACTGGACCGACGTGCGCCAGTTCAACCTGATGTTCTCAACCGAGATGGGTGCATCGGCCGACGCATCGATGAAGGTATATCTGCGTCCGGAGACAGCACAGGGTATCTTCGTGAACTATCTGAACGTGCAGAAGACAGGCCGCATGAAGATTCCTTTCGGTATTGCACAAATCGGCAAGGCTTTCCGCAACGAGATTGTGGCTCGCCAGTTCATCTTCCGTATGCGTGAGTTTGAGCAGATGGAGATGCAGTTCTTCGTGAAGCCGGGCACTGAACTGGAATGGTTCCCGAAGTGGAAGCAGACACGTATGGCATGGCACCAGGCTCTTGGCTTCGGTGCAGAGAACTACCGTTTCC
>CALZAP010000133.1 GCA_945614335.1 uncultured Prevotella sp. | reverse complement strand
AAGGCGATGCCAGCCTCTGTGGTGTTAGAGATGACGAAGCGTATCTCAGGCTGGTCGGCAAGAGCCATGAATGCAGCGTTCTGTGAATATGGGTTGAGTGCGCGGCTGATACAGTCGATGCGCTCAAGTGTGTTCACCGGCTTTCCGTTCTCACGTCCCTGCAGGTTTACGTGATAGAGACAGTCCTGAGCGTTGAGCCAGTCTACCATACCTTTTTCGATAGGCTGTACGACAACAACCGAGCCGTTGAAGTCGGTTTTCTGGTTCATGTTCCAAATAATCCAATCTACGAATGCGCGGAGGAAGTTACCCTCACCAAACTGGATGACCTTTTCAGGCATGACGCTCTTAGGAGCGAAGACTTTGTTTAATGGTTTCATATACAATATTTATTTTATAGTTTTCTTTTTTCCGCTGCAAAAGTACACATTATATTGTAATAATGCCAACTTTTTAAGCGAAAAACGCACGTAAAGGTTTACGCTTTACGCTTGTTTCTGAGACTTCTGAACGATAACAGGAACGCCACTGCCGACATGGCAAGGCCTATGGCCCACGACAGCCATCCTTCCGCCAAACGGCACGAAAGGAAAGTCACGGCGGCAAGGAGCAAGATGGTGGCCATGCCCCAAAGCGACTGGGCTGACAGCGACACTCCGAAGCGGCGGCGAAGATAGACATAGAGGGCAAGCGTCTCTATGGCGTGGACTATGACTATCGCCCACCCTATGCCGTCGAGTCCATACCACACCACCGAGATGTATGTACCGGCCATAAACAGCACACTGTAGCCACACTCCAACAGCATGTATGCCCTCGAATGTCCCTTGGCGAGATTGACATAGGCCATGGGCAGTGTCACCGCCTTGAAACAAAGTGCCAACGAAAGCGTCTGAGCCATGGGCACCACGGGCAGGAACTCGCCGCTGAAGAGCAGCGGGATGGCTATGGGCAGTGTGGTGATGAGAAGGCAAAGCAGTGGCGACATCAGCAGCAGCGTGACTTCCACCTGGCGGTTCACCACTTCGGCCACGAGCCCGTTGTCGGTGTTCACTGCCGAGAGTCGCGGGAAGTAGTCGTTCTCCATCGACGAGAACACCAGTCCGGAATAGGTGATGGTTATCATGTAAGCCGCATTGAACAAACCTACTGCATCGAGGCCGACATACTGGCTGAGAAGAGCCCTTACAAGCATGTCGCCACCGCTTGCCACAGCCGCCGCCACGGTGAACGCCACTCCCATCTTCACTATCGGAATGCCCTTGGCAAGGCTTTCGCGGCTCCATCTCGTATGATAGGGATAGTGAAGCATGCTCACATACAATGCGGGCAGGAAGTTGACAAGCGCCATGAGCGAGATGACGGGCACAATGGCCTTGTAGTTAAACAGCCAGAAGAGCGGCACCGCCAACAGCAGCGAGAGCACTGCGGAGACAATCTGTAGCCCCACCAGCTCCTTCAGCCGCCTCGTGCCCTTGAGTATTGCCAGCTCGCCGCCGGCAAGTGCTGTCATGGCCACGGCGGGGGTGAGAAGCACGAAATGGTGGACATGGTTGCCCCACGAGAACGACAGCATGTCGAGCAGGGGTCCAAGGCAGAGACACGCCAAGGCTCCCAAGGCGGCAGCCACAGCCGACCATGTCCTGATGACCGAGATGTAGTCGAGGAGTGACTTGCTGTCGCCACTGTCGTAGATCTCCGAAATGCGGCGGATGGCACTGAACGAGATGCCAAGGTTGGTGGCTTGGGAGATGAAGGTGGACGCGGTGTTAAGAAGCGACATGAGTCCCATGCCGGAAGGTCCGAGAATAATGGCCACACACTTGTTTCGCACAAGACCGATAAGGATATTCAGGCCCTGCGCGCCACCGAACACACTGGTGTATTTAAGCACGTGACGATAGCTGTTTGATTTGTTGTTCTCTTCCGACATTCTATTAATATAACGTTTTTCTCACCTTTTTATTATAATATATGTAGAAATAATGTCTTTTTTGCTTGTAGATAACAAAAAAAGTCGTAATTTTGCATCGCAAATACAAGATATAGACCGCAAATATGGATATGAAGAACAAACAACTCCCGCTGGTTTCCTTCGTGGTGACATTCCACAACGAGGACTTCTCCTTGCTGCGTGAATGCCTGGAGAGCATCGCGTCGCTCTCGCTGAGCAAGGATGAAAGGGAAATAATCGTGGTTGACGACGGGTCGGACATCAGTCCTGTGAACGAACTCGACGCCTATGCCGACGAACTGATATATGTAAGGCAGCCTAACCGCGGACTCGGGGCGGCGAGAAACACCGGCATAGCAATAGCCACCGGAGCCTACATACAGTTTGTCGACTCCGACGACTTCCTTCTCACCACGGCTTACGAGAAATGTCTCGACATAGTGAGGTTTAACAACCCCGACATCGTGATGTTCAACTTCTCCCACAACGAGACGCCGGCAAAAGACATCGAGGCTTTCAACCCCGAGCCTGTGACGGGAGCCGAATATATGCGCAACAACAGCCTGAGGGGAAAGGCGTGGGCTTACGTGTTCAGGCGCGACATTCTCCACAACCTGAGGTTCCCCGACGACATAGTGCACGAAGACGAGGAGTTCACGCCGCAACTCGTGCTGAGGAGCGAGCGGCTGTATCATCTCGACATACCGGCTTACTTCTACCGAAGACAGGTCGGCGTGTCTTCACGGAAAGAGGACAAGCGGCAGAGTCTGAAACGTCTCGACGACACGCTCACCGTGATAAGGAGGCTCCACCGCCGCGCCGACACGCTGCCCTACGAGGAGCGTCAGGCCATGAGCCGCAAGGTGGCGCAGCTCACGATGGACTATCTTCACGACATCATCGTCTCCACGCGTTCAAGCCATTTTCTCAACGAGCGAATGAAGGAACTCGAAAGCGAAGGCCTCTTCCCTCTGCCCGAGAAATCGTACACGAAGAGATACATGCTGTTTTCACGCATGATGAAATCGTCAGCCGGCCGCAGGCTCCTGCTCCTCACGCTGCCGATGGTTTCGAAGGGGAAGAGAGTTTAGGAGGGTAGAAGGTAGAAAATCCCTCTTCCCTCCAAAAAACTCCACATTAGAACACACTAATACATTACTATTATGAAATTAAACAAAAAACTATCAATTCTCGTGTTGCCTCTCGCCATGGCATCGGCAACACTCGAAGCCGACAACGTGGTGAAACAAGTGCGCCACGCCGGACCGTTCAGAATCTCACAGCCAATAGTGCTCGACAGCATCGACAACGCGCAAAAGAGATTCACAAAAGAGACAATGGCTGCTAACGCCGTCAACACGCCTCTGTCACTCGACATCACCAAGCAAAAGCCGCTCGGAGATGTGACGTCGATGAAACTTGACTCCGCCACCCTCAACCTCGTAGCCTTTGACATCAACGCCAAGAAGTATCTAAAGAATGTGCAGATAAACATCAAGGGCACAAAGAACTATAAGGTGTTTGTGGACGGAAAGGAAGCCTCGGCATCGCTCACCCTGCAGCCAGGCTACCACAGCCTCTGCCTGAAGTTCATAGCCGACAGCACCGGCATACAGATCTCCTTGCCAACAGAAGACATCGAGACTCTCAACGACGGAATGAGAAGGTTTACCATGACCGACGTGCTCGGCACAAGGGTGACGTCAAAGGCAGCCCTGTCGCCTTCAGGCAGATGGGCTCTCGTGAACTACAGCTGGTATGACAAGACAAACAAAAGAGCGGGAGAGAAACTGCTCGTTGACCTGAAGACCGGGGCGAAACGCTTCATCAGCGAAGACGCCTCGTGGATGCCTTCTACAGACAGATACTACTACACCAAGACCGAGAACGGCAAGAAGCGCGTAAAAGCCTTCGACCCAGCCACAGGCGAGGAGAAGGTGATAGTGAACAACATGACCGCCGACGACTTCTTCTTCTCTCCTACGGAAGACTTCGCCATACTGCAGACCACACAGGAAGGACCGAGAAAGGAAAGCGGCGTGTTCGAGATTGTTCATCCCGACGACCGACAGCCTTGGTGGCGCACACGTTACTCGCTGTCAAAAATGGACATAGCCTCAGGACTCGTGCAGCCTCTCACCTACACATACCATAACGTCAGCGTCGACGACATCAGCATCGACGGACGCCACCTGCTATTCTACGTGGCCAGCGACTCGCTGCTCCAGCGCCCCACCACACGCCTTACCTACTACGACCTCGACCTCGTGACCATGGAGAAGCGCATGCTGGTGGAGAAAGACGGATTCATAGGCCGTGGCATCTATGCCGGCGGACCCGACAAGGTCGTGTTCAAGGCCAGCACTGAGGCTTTCGGGGGAATAGGCAACAGAGTGCCCGAGGGACGCACCCCGAACACGTTTGACTATCACCTCTACATCATGGATACCGCCACACGCAACGTGACACCACTGACTGCCGACGACGCCACAAGCATCAACGACATAGACTATTCTTACGCCGACCGCTGCATCTACTACACAGCACAGAACGGCGACAGCGTGAGCCTCTACCGCGTTGACCCGAAGACCCTGCGCTCCATCATGGTGAGACAACCCATGGAGGTGCTCAGCGGACTGAGCATCGCACAGAAGGGCGGCAACATAATGGTGCATGGCAGCTCGGCAAGCCAGCCTTACGAGGTTTACAACATCACCTCGCCGGCAAAGTCGCCAAAGGCCACACTCGCCGCGGCTCCTAACAGCGAGATGTTCAAAGACCTGAAGGTGGGAGCCACAAAACCTTGGAGATTCATGACCTCAAGGGGATATGAGGTGACAGGATTCTACAACCTGCCCGCCGACTTCGACAGCGAGAAGAAATATCCCGTCATCGTCCACTACTACGGAGGATGCTCTCCCACCGCACGACGCTTCGGCAACGGCTCCCACTACCCTACCCAATACTGGAACGCACTGGGCTACATCGTGTTTACGGTGAATCCTTCGGGCGCATCGGGCTTTGGACAGGAATGGGCATCGCGCCATGTGAACACCATGGGCGAGGGAGTGGCACAGGACATCATCGACGCCACCCGCCAGTTTGTGAAAGACGTGCCGCAGTGTGACGCCGACCACGTGGGCTGCGTATCGGCATCCTACGGCGGATTTATGACGCAGTATATGATGACCAAGGACAACCCCTTCGCCTGCGGAGTGTCTCATGCCGGCATCAGCGACCACACCAGCTACTGGGGCGAAGGCTACTGGGGCTAC
>CALZAP010000132.1 GCA_945614335.1 uncultured Prevotella sp. | reverse complement strand
GGCTGTTTACGACGTGTATAGCGCACTCAAGGGCACAGGCATTCCACTCATCGCCGACGGTGGATTGCGCTATTCCGGCGACATTGTCAAGGCATTGGCAGCAGGAGGAAGTTGCGTAATGATTGGTTCACTCGTGGCTGGTACCGAAGAAAGCCCAGGCGAGACCATTATCTTCAACGGACGTAAGTTCAAGAGCTACAGAGGAATGGGTTCGCTCGAGGCCATGGAGCAGAAAAACGGTTCGAAGGACCGCTATTTCCAGAGCGACACAAAGGACGTGAAGAAACTCGTGCCAGAGGGCATTGCAGGACGTGTACCTTACAAGGGCACAGTACAGGAGGTTATCTACCAGCTTGTGGGAGGCTTGCGCTCCGGTATGGGATATTGCGGTGCCAACGACATCCAGTCGCTGCACAATGCCAAGTTTACACGCATCACCAATGCAGGTGTCTTGGAGAGCCATCCTCACGATATCTCAATCACCAGCGAGGCTCCAAACTATTCCCGTCCCAACGACTAAAATAAGTAACACAACTCAGCTTTTATTATTCCATAAAGTTGAGAAGAATTCGAAACTTGAATACAATAGGGCGGACATGGACATCTGTGTCCGCCCACTTTGCGAAATATGAAGATTATTTTCACCTTTGTCTCGATGCTGGTGGCCCTTGCCGCCAATGCACAAACTGCCGGCGACCCAGTGGTCATGACAGTCAACGGTATGCCAGTCAGCCGTTCTGAATTTGTTTATTCTTACTCCAAGAACAATGGCGACGGCGTCATTGACAAGAAAACCATAGAGGAATATGCCGAGCTGTATGCCAATTACAAACTGAAAGTGGCTGCCGCTCTCGATGCCCGACTCGACACATTGTCGTCGTTCAAAAAGGAGTATGCACTCTATAGAAACAAACAGTTGATGCCACAGATTGTCACCGACAACGACATACTTGAAGAGGCAAGGAGAATTTATGACGACGAGATAAAACGTATCGGGCCGGAAGGACTCGTTAAACCTGCGCATATCCTGCTAAGACTTAGCCAGCAGGCTTCTGCAGAGGAACAACAGACGGCTAAGGTGCGTATCGACTCCATATACGACGCCCTTAAACAAGGAGCAGATTTTTCAGATATGGCGCGAAAGTATTCGGAAGACCACGGGTCGGCACGCAATGGAGGCACACTGCCATGGATAGCCAAGAACCAGACGTTGAAGGAATTTGAGGAACGGGCATTCGCATTACAGACTGGACAGATGAGTACGCCATTCCTGTCGCCGGTAGGATACCATATTATACTTATGAAAGACAGAAAGCAGCTCGAACCCTTTGACACTCTTCGTAACGACATTGTCCAGTTTATTGAGAAGAGAAACCTCAGAGAATCAATAGCGATGAGGAAAGTCAATGCCATGGTAGAGGGTGCCAACGGCTCGCTTACACAGGCGCAGGTAATAGAGCAGATTGCAGACTCTGTATGTGCTGTGGACTCAGACTTGAAATGGCTGTTCCAGGAATATCACGACGGACTGCTTCTCTATGAAATCAGCAACCGCACAGTATGGGAAAAGGCAGCAAAGGACAAGGTGGCCTTAGAGGCTTATTTCAAGGCAAATAAGAAAAAATATAAGTGGACAGAACCAAGGTTCAAGGGAATTGCATACTTTGTAAGAAATAACGAAGATGTGAAAAAGGTTAAGGACTGTGTGAAAAAACTGGACTTCGCCGACTGGAATGAAGCTTTGCGTTCAACATTTAATGCTGACAGCCTGAAACGAATAAAGGCTGAAAAAGGTATTTTCAAAAAAGGAACGAATGCTGTGGTAGACAAGATGGTGTTCAAATGCGACACTACATATAACATGCCAAAGGGATTTGCTGAGGCTGCCGTATATGGCAAGAAACTCAAAGCTCCTAAACACTACACTGACGTGGAAGGCCTTGTGGTATCTGACTTGCAGGAAAAGCTCGAAAGGGAATGGATAGCTGATTTGAGAAAACGCTACCCTGTAGTCATTAACAAGGAAGTACTGAAAACCATTCAATAAAATTGACATATATAATAAATGAAAACAAGTATTAGACTATTTTCAATAGCTTTCCTTGCCATTATTGGCATTGCGTCGATGGCCAAAGGACAGATGGCAGGCGAAACGGAGGTCACAGATACAATAGCTGTTGACTCCGTAAAGGAAGTGCCTGAAACGGCCATCGTTGACGAGGTGATATGGGTCGTGGGCGACGAAGCCATACTGAAAAGCGACGTGGAGGCTATGCGGCTTCAGGCTGCACAGGACGGATTGAGATGGAACGGTGACCCTGACTGTGCAATACCGGAACAGATAGCAGTACAAAAACTTTACCTCCATCAGGCTGCCATCGACAGTATTGAAGTGTCACAGTCGGAAGTGTCACAGATGGTCGACCAGCAGATAAACGGATGGATACAGATGATCGGCTCAAAAGAGAAACTGGAGGAATACAAGAAGCAGACCGTGACGCAAATGCGCAACGAACTCAATGAGGTGGTCAGGGACAGACTGATGGCTCAGAAAATGCAAAAGCAGCTCGTGGAAGATATTTCTGTGACTCCTGCCGAGGTGCGTAAGTATTTCAGTGCCCTCCCAGAGGATAGCATTCCATACGTGCCAACAGAAGTAGAGGTTCAGATTATCACACAGACTCCCAAAATAGAACAAGAGGAAATAAATCGTGTGAAAGAAACCCTCAGAGACTTCACCGACAGAATAACAAGAGGCGAATCATCATTCACCACCTTGGCACGACTGTATTCAGAAGACCCTGGAACGGCAAGGCAAGGCGGAGAACTGGACTATACAGGCCGAGGAATGCTCGACCCGGCGTTCGCCAATGTGGCATTCAACCTCACCGACCCAAAGAAAGTGTCGAAAATTGTTGAATCGGAGTTTGGTTATCATATCATCCAGCTCATCGACAAGCGAGGCGACAAGATTAAGGTACGTCACATCCTTATGAAGCCCCAGGTGTCTGACGAGGCTATAGAGAAATGCCTTAACCGTCTTGACTCAATACGCAACGACATCACTGCCGGCAAATTCACTTTCGAGGAAGGCGCAAGCTACATATCTGACGACAAAGACACAAAAAACAACAAGGGATTGATGTCGAATGCAACAGAGATGACACGTACTTCCAAATTCCGCATGCAGGACCTTCCCTCTGAAATTGCCATCGTGGTCGACACCATGAAGGTAGGACAGGTATCGGCTCCCTTCTCACTCATCAACAACAGGGGAAAGCAGGTGTGCGCCATTGTGAAACTGAAAAACCGTGTCGACGGCCACAAGGCGAAAATCACAGAAGACTTCCAGGTGATGAAAGAGGTCGTGGAGGAAAAACGCAGGGCAGAGAAACTCCATAAGTGGGTAGTGGACAAGATTAAGGCCACTTACGTCCGCATTAATCCGCGATACAGGGACTGCAAGTTTGAATATGACGGTTGGATAAGATAGGCGATATGTCAAAAAGAAGTGTAATTTTCCTGACTGCCTTCTGTATCTTCGGACTAACGTTCGCCATAGTGCCGCAGAAAAAGAAAAGACCACGCAAGGTGCAGAAGACAGAAGACAACAGGGTGTATCTCATACACTCGGACATGTTGTCTTACGACCAATATAAAAATCCTGACGCACAAATCCTTAACGGGCATGTGCAGTTCAAGCATAATGGAGCGAAACTGTTTTGTGACAGCGCTCATTTCTATGAGGCCTCGAATTCTTTCGAGGCCTTTGGCAATGTTAAGATGTATCAAGGCGACACCTTGACACTGTTCTCTGACTATGCTTATTATGACGGCAACGAGCAGATGGCGGAGGCAAGGTTCAATGTGGTGCTGACACATAGGAAATCAAAGTTGTATACCGACAGCCTTAACTTCGACAGGCTCTACAACATAGGATATTTCTTCGAAGGTGGAAAGCTTGTTGACAACGGGAGTGTGCTGACATCTGACTGGGGTGAATACGACACCAAGACCCGTATGGCGGTGTTTAACTATGATGTCAGACTGAGAAACAAGAAATTTTATCTTACATCCGACACTTTGTATTACGACACGGGGAAATCATTGGCTCATGTGGTCGGACCTTCGGACATCACCTCGGGCGACAGCCATATATACACTGAAAACGGATACTATAACACCAAGACAGACTATTCGGAACTCTTCGGACGTTCGGTAATGAAAGACAAAGGAAAGTCGGTCATTGGAGACAGCGTGTATTACGACAGTAAGAAAGGAACATCGGAGGCTTTCGGAAATGTTGAATACACAGATTCGATAAACAAGAACAAGCTTACAGGAGATTACTGCTGGTACGACGAGAACACCGGATACGCCATGGCTACAAAACGTGCCGTGGCCATCGACTTCTCGCAAAAGGATTCTCTGTATATGCATGCCGACACCTTCAAAATATATACTTTCAATATCAATACCGACTCGGTGTACAGGAAGATACATGCATACAACCATGTAAGGGCATACCGCATCGACGTACAGGCTGTATGCGACTCCTTGGTGTATAACTCAAAGGATTCGTGCATGACAATGTATCGTGACCCCATTGTCTGGAATGGCAACCAGCAGCTGTTGGGCGAGGAGATACAGGTATTTATGAAAGATTCCACCATTAACCGTGCACATGTGATAGGCCAGGCCCTTTCGGTTGAGCAGATGCCAGACACGATACATTACAACCAAGTGTCTTCAAAGGAGATGTTGGCGTACTTCAACAACGGAGAGCTGAATGAGGTGGAGTCTATTGACAACGTGCAGATAATATACTATCCAATAGACGATAGCGACAGCACCATCATTGGACTGAACTATACAGAAACCACAAGGATGAGAATGTTTCTGGAAAACAGGAAGATGAAAAAAATATGGATGCCAAAGGCCACCGGCACGCTCTATCCTCTCCCGCAAGTGCCGCCCGGTAAATACTTCCTGCCAAACTATGCATGGTTCGACTATATACGCCCTCTTGACAAGGACGACATCTTCAACTGGCGACCAAAGAAAGGCGGCTCTGAAATAAAGCCGGAAAAACGTCGCTCCGCTCCTTTACAGCATCTGGCACCTCTTGAAACTCCCAAGCAGGAGGATACCGAAACCTCTACGGATGAAGCATCCAAAGACGATTCGAAAGAAACCGAATAAGGGAAGTTCAAGGATTTTTCAATAGAGAAACTCTTACCTTTGTAGGCGATTATAGGTATTGTTCTAAATG
>CALZAP010000131.1 GCA_945614335.1 uncultured Prevotella sp. | reverse complement strand
ATCCTGTTAAAGGAGAGACTTTATCACGCCGAGCAGCAGCGACAGGCCGACGACGAGAAGATATAGTTGCACATCCAGCATGATGAAGATGCCGAAACTCAGGAAAACCTTGCCATTCTCATGCGCAGCAAGCGTCTTAACCGTGGGCTTATTGGCCTTAACGTGGTATACGACGACATCAACAGCAGTCGTAACCGCAAGGAAGGCCGAAACATTCTGGAAAGGGCGATGGCTACGGCAATATCCGCCGACGTGAGGATGCAGACCCAGAGCCGTCTGTCCACAAACATTGCAAATGGCATAAAGCATGCCTTCAAGGAGTTTGACGCTTCAGAGATAATCATGGGACTCCACCATCGCACTTCGCCCAACGACACGTTTTGGGGTGCCTATACGCCGAGTCTTATTAGCGAGATAAACCGCCAGATAATGATTTGTCGTGTCAGGAAACCGCTGAACACGCTGCGGCGTATTCATGTGGCGGTGCCTTCACGTGTGGAGTTTGAACCAGGCTTTTACCGATGGGTAGAGCATTTGGCCCGTATAGCCGACAACTTAGGCTGTCGTATGGTGTTCCATGGAAGAATGAAGGCTTGGGAACTGATAGAATGTTTCATTCATAACCGTCATCCCGAGGTAAGGGCCGAGTTCAAGGAGATGGTTCATTGGAAAGACCTGCCTACCTTGGCTGCCGACATCCATGACGACCACTTGCTCGTTGTTATCACCGCCCGTAACGGCACTGTGAGCTATAAGCCCGCCTTTGAGCGTCTTCCGATGGAACTGACTGAGTATTTCCCTGAATGCAATCTGATGATAGTCTATCCCGACCAGCATGGCCAGCCACAGGATGTGATGACCTTCACGGCTCCGCAGCGTCAGGACAGCGAGAGCGCATACACTACAGTATTGAAATGGATTAATGGATTTAGAAACAAGATATGATACATTTAACGAATATACAGAAGAGCTTTGGCTCTTTGGAGGTGCTGAAAGGCATCGACCTTGAGATAAACAAAGGTGAGGTGGTGAGCATCGTAGGACCCAGTGGTGCCGGCAAGACCACTTTGTTGCAGATAATGGGTACGCTCGACAGGCCAGACTCGGGTACGGTGATTGTTGATGGTGTGGATGTCAGCACCCTTAGCCAGAAGAAACTGTCAGACTTCCGCAATCAGCATGTAGGTTTCGTATTCCAGTTTCACCAGCTTCTTCCTGAGTTCACTGCCCTTGAAAACATTATGATTCCGGCGTTCATTGCCGGCAAGTCGCAAAAGGAGGCAAAGAGAAGGGCTTTGGAACTGCTCGACTTTATGGGACTGACCGAACGTGCTGAACATAAGCCAAACGAGTTGTCGGGCGGTGAGAAGCAGCGAGTGGCTGTGGCGAGGGCATTGGTAAACAATCCCGCAGTTATTCTTGCCGACGAGCCGTCGGGCAGTCTTGACACCAAGAATAAAGGTGAGCTGCACCAGCTTTTCTTCGACCTTCGCGACAAGTTCGGCCAGACTTTTGTCATAGTAACCCACGACGAACAGCTTGCCTCTATCACCGACCGGACCATTCACATGAAGGACGGAAAAATTATGGAGGACGGAAATAATAACGAATAATATCATGGACAAGATAAAACTTGGTGACTACAACCACTTGAAAGTAGTGAAGAAAGTGGATTTCGGAATGTATCTCGACGGAGGTGTGGAAGGAGAGATATTGTTGCCTTCTCGTTATGTGCCCGAAGGATGTAAGGTGGGCGATGAACTTGATGTGTTTATATATCTCGACCAGGACGAGCGCCCTGTTGCCACCACCTTGAAACCGCTTGCAAAAGTGGGCGATTTCGTGTGTCTTGAGGTGGCGTGGGTCAATGATTTCGGCGCATTCCTGAATTGGGGACTGATGAAAGACCTTTTCTGCCCGTTCCGTGAGCAGAAGAAGAGGATGGAGCGTGGACAGCGTTACATCGTGCATGTAGGTGTCGACGACGACAGCTATCGTATGATGGCGTCGGCAAAGGTTGAGCATTACCTCAGCCATGATATTCCTCTATATTCCCATGGCGACGAGGTAGACCTGCTTGTGTGGCAGAAGACTGAACTTGGCTTTAAGGTGATTGTCGACAACAAGTATGCCGGCCTTGTGTACGACAGCCAAGTGTTCCGGCCGCTGACCACAGGCGATTGTCTAAAGGGATATGTCGACAAGGTGCGTCCCGACGGCAAGCTCGATATCACCATTCAGCGTACAGGCCGCCAGGCCACAGAAGACTTCTCTGAAGTGCTCCTTCAGTATCTGAAAGACAATAATGGCCATTGCGACCTTGGCGACAAGAGTCCCTCGGAACTCATTGCCGACCGGTTTAAGGTGAGCAAGAAAACGTTCAAGAAGGCCGTAGGCGACCTTTACAAGCGTCGTGTCATCACGATTGGCGACGATGGAATCACTCTGGCATGAATGTCTTTATAATGCAGGAATAAAAAAACGCAGGCACATAAGCCTGCGTTTTTTTATTCCTTACTCCAGAAGTCTTGAAGCATCATCTTGTAAATCAACGTGGAGTAGCCCGGAATGGAACTGCTTCCGGTCGCACCATATCCCAGTTGGTATGGCATGTATACTTCCCACACGTCGCCTCGTTTCATATACTGTAGCGCAGTGGTGAAACCGTCGATTAGTCCGCCGCCTACATAGAACCTTGCAGCCACGGCCACATCCTTGTCAAATGGCTCATTATACGACGAGTCAAACACCTTTCCGTTAGGATAAGATGTGGATGGCAGGGTCCATACCTTGTAGTGCACAGCCACCGAGTCAGTGTACAATGGTGAGGCAGTCTCGCTTTGTGGCGCACTCTCCAGCACGTGTACAATGATATAGTCGCTGTTTGAAATGTAGTCACCTTCCGTTTTCGACCATGTGCGTATGCGTTTCCAATCGGTACGTCCACTGCTGATGAGTTTCTGTACGGAGTCGGTGAGGTTGTCGAAGTATGTCTCGTTTCTTACTTGCCAGTCTGGATATTCTTCAACCACTCCGTCTTCCTCACTGCATGAGGTCATAGCCACGCAGGCTACGACCGTCATCAGCAGAGTATAGATTATTCTTTTTATATACATTATTGTAACTTCTTTAACAGACTTGCGATGCTCACCTTGTCCTCGATGATAGAGTTAAGCTCAGAGATTGGCACACGCTCCTGCTCCATGGTGTCGCGGAAGCGAAGTGTCACGCAGTTGTCCTTGAGAGTGTCGTGGTCAACGGTCACGCAGTAAGGAGTACCGATGGCATCCTGACGGCGATAGCGCTTGCCGATAGAGTCCTTCTCGTCATACTGGCAGTTGAAGTGGAACTTCAGGTCGTTGATTATCTCGCGTGCCTTTTCGGGCAGTCCGTCCTTCTTCACCAACGGCATCACTGCGAGCTTCACGGGAGCGAGGGCAGCGGGCAACTTCAATACCACGCGTGTCTCACCGTTCTCGAGCTTCTCCTCCTCGTAGGCATGACACATGATAGAGAGGAACATACGGTCAACACCGATAGATGTCTCGATGACATACGGAGTGTAGCTCTCGTTGGTCTGCGGGTCGAAGTATTTGATGCTCTTGCCCGAGAACTTCTCGTGCTGCGAGAGGTCGAAGTTGGTGCGGCTGTGGATTCCCTCCACCTCCTTGAATCCAAACGGCATCTTGAATTCGATGTCGGTGGCAGCGTTGGCATAGTGGGCCAACTTGTCGTGGTCGTGGAATCGGTAGTTCTCGGCGCCGAAGCCGAGAGCCTGGTGCCATGCCATACGTGTCTGCTTCCACTTCGGGAACCAGTCGAGCTCGGTGCCCGGCTTCACGAAGAACTGCATCTCCATCTGCTCAAACTCGCGCATACGGAAGATAAACTGGCGTGCCACAATCTCGTTGCGGAATGCCTTGCCAATCTGTGCTATTCCGAAAGGAATCTTCATGCGGCCCGTCTTCTGCACGTTCAGATAGTTGACAAAGATACCCTGTGCCGTCTCCGGACGCAGATACACCTTCATCGAGGCATCAGCCGATGCACCCATCTCGGTGGAGAACATAAGGTTGAACTGACGCACGTCGGTCCAGTTCTTTGTTCCGCTGATGGGGTCAACGATTTCCTCGTCCAGGATAATCTGCTTCAGAGCCTCAAGGTCGGGACCCTGCATAGCCTCGGCATAGCGTGCATGGAGAGCGTCGCGCTTGTCCTTGGTCTCCTTCACGCGCTCGCTCGTTTCCATATACTTTTCCTCGTCGAATGAGTCGCCGAAACGCTTGCGTGCCTTGGCAACCTCCTTTTGGATTTTCTCGTCATACTTGGCAATCTGGTCTTCGATGAGCACGTCGGCGCGATAGCGCTTCTTCGAGTCGCGGTTGTCAATCAACGGGTCGTTGAATGCATCCACATGTCCACTTGCCTTCCAGATGGTGGGGTGCATGAAGATAGCCGAGTCGATGCCCACGATGTTCTCGTGCAGTAGCACCATACTCTTCCACCAGTACTGCTTGATGTTGTTCTTCAGTTCCACTCCGTTCTGTCCGTAGTCATATACGGCTCCGAGACCGTCATAAATCTCGCTGCTTGGAAAAACGAAACCATATTCCTTGCAGTGTGAAACAATTTTCTTGAATACGTCTTCTTGTGCCATTTCTGTTTTTTGAAATATAATACATTAATCAGCGTGCAAAGTTACGCTATTATTTTGGAAAAACCAAAAAATATTGCGTTAAAACTACAAAAAGAATTAAAAGAGTTACTTTTTTTTGCATATTTCAAATTTTTGCCGTAACTTTGTGGGAAATTTGTGAGAAGATGAGCGACGAAACAAAAGACAATGAGATGATGGACGCCACCGAGAGTGGTGCCCATTCCGACTACAAACCAGTGAACAGATTTGATGCCTCGGCTGTGCACCATCTCAGCGGGATGTATCAGAATTGGTTCCTCGATTATGCATCATACGTGATACTCGAGCGTGCCGTCCCCCATATCGAGGACGGTCTGAAACCTGTGCAGCGCCGTATCCTCCATTCGATGAAGCGCATGGACGACGGACGTTATAACAAAGTGGCTAACATTGTGGGACACACCATGCAGTTCCACCCCCATGGCGATGCCTCCATCGGCGACGCCCTCGTGCAGTTGGGACAGAAGGAACTGTTGGTTGACACCCAGGGTAACTGGGGTAATATCCTCACCGGCGACCGTGCTGCCGCTCCCCGATATATCGAGGCGCGACTGTCGAAGTTTGCCCTCGACACCGTGTTCAATCCCAAGACCA
>CALZAP010000130.1 GCA_945614335.1 uncultured Prevotella sp. | reverse complement strand
CATGGGAGTGCAGTGGCATCCCGAGTGCATGGAGGACGGCTTGCCCATATTCGAATGGCTTGTAAAACAGGCTGTACTGTTCAGCGAGACTAAACGCCTCCACCACTCCATCCTCACCCTCGACACCCACTGCGACACGCCTATGCAATTCCCACAGGGCATAAGGTTTGACTGCCGCGAACAAAAGGCGCTGGTAGACCTGCAGAAAATGACTGAGGGCGGACTCGACGCCACCATCATGGTGGCTTATCTCCCACAACCGAAACTCGGCGAGAGCTTCTCATCCATAGTAAGGAAGTCATATCCTTCGGAAGAGGAACTGCCCGCGGCAAGCCCGTTCGACTATGCCAACATGATATTCGACAGGATAGAGACCATCGTGGCAAAACAGAAAAACCACCTCAGCATTGCACGCACTCCGAAAGAACTGTACGAGGACAAACGACACGGAAGGAAATCGATAATGCTCGGCATCGAAAACGGAATAGCTCTCAACGGCAACCTTGCCAACGTGAAGCATTTCGCACAACGAGGAGTGGTGTATATTACCTTGTGCCACAACGGCGACAACGACATCTGCGACAGTGCAAAGGGATGCAACACGCATAACGGGGTGAGCCGGTTTGGCGAAAAAGTGATTGCAGAGATGAACCGGCTGGGCATAATGGTAGACCTGAGCCACGCCGGGGAGAAGAGCTTTTACGACGCTCTTGAGACAAGCCGCACACCCATCGTTTGCAGCCACAGCAGCGCAAGGGCTCTTTGCGACCATCCGAGAAACCTTACCGACGAGCAGATGAGACTGCTGGCAAAAAGAGGAGGAGTGGCCCAGATCACTCTCTACCCGGGATTCTTGAGAAAGGACGGAGAGGCTTCCATCATCGATGCCTTGAACCATCTCGACCATGCCATAAGAATTATGGGCATCGAACACGTGGGATTAGGCACCGACTTCGATGGCGACGGAGGAGTGACCGGCATTGCCGACGCATCGGAAATATTCAATTTCACGAGAATGCTACTACAACGCAGGTTCAACGCCAACGACATACAACGCATCATGGGGGGAAACTTCATGAGAGTAATGGCTGAGGTGCAGGCGGGAAGAAGATGAAAAACGAACAGTGAAGAATGAAAAACAGGATTTTTATACACATTGCTTTATTTGGAATGCTAGCCGCAGCTCTGATTTCATGCGGTAATTCCAAAAACACTACAAACTCAAAGGAAAGCCAAACGGCACAGGCTGTCGTAGGACCGGAGTTTGTTGCCGACAGCGCATACGCATACTGCAAGGCGCAATGCGACTTCGGGCCACGCACCATGAACAGCGAGGCTCACGAGCTATGCGGAAAGTGGATAGCCGACAAGTTCAGGGAGTTTGGACTTGAAGTGACAGAACAAAAGGCTGACCTGAAGGCATTCGACGGCACAACACTGAAAGCCACAAACATCATTGCCTCACACAACAGCACAGCCAAGGAAAGAATACTCGTTTGCGCCCACTGGGACTCACGGCCATGGGCAGACAACGACCCCGACAGCACTAACTGGCGCAAACCCGTGGTAGGTGCCAACGACGGTGCCTCAGGCGTGGCAGTGATGCTCGAATTAGCGCGACTCATTGCCAAGAGCGACAGCCTTGCCGTGGGAGTGGACTTCGTGTGCTTCGACGCTGAAGACTGGGGCGTGCCACAATGGAGCGATGCCGCAGACAACGGCAACTCATGGGCTTTGGGCGCACAACATTGGGCTGTAAACCCACACAAGCCGAACTACAAAGCCAGATTCGGAATACTACTCGACATGGTGGGCGGTGCAGGTGCCACCTTCTGCCGCGAAGGCATGTCGGTTCACTATGCCTCACAGATAGTGGACAAGGTGTGGAGCGCAGCACATGCCGTGGGCTATTCGTCGATGTTCCCTAATAAAGACGGGGGAATGGTGACCGACGACCATATTCCCGTGAACGAAAAGCTCGGTATTCCCACCATCGACATCATTCCCCACTTAGAGTCTTGTCCCCAAAGCACGTTCGGTCCAACATGGCACACGGTGAACGACACGATGGACAACATTGATGCCAACACGCTCAAAGCCGTGGGACAGACGGTCATACAAGTGCTTTTCAGCGAATAGAGGAATGATTATCAATACATTACATAACAAAAGAACAATGAAAAAGTTAATTTCACTTTTAATCTTGGTTTGCACCATGTCACTCGTTTCATCATGCACCGATGAGACAAACAACTACACCATCGTCCAGGAAGAGTCATACAAGGCCATGCAGATAGAAGCAGTGGCCTCGCTTGTTGAAAACATCAGCCGACAGCCGGAAATGAAAGACCAGCTGTTGGAGAGTTTCTCCAAGGTAGTGGGTTACAAGCAGTTTTCCGACCTTGCCCCGTTTGACTCAGAAGAGGAGGCAACGGTAGGAACACGACGAGGCGAGGCCATTGCAGCCTGCATGACAGCCATGGCACGCCAGCCGGAAATGTCAAACGAACTTAAGGACATCGCAATAAAATACCTTGGCTCGGCCACTGATGCAGCCATGACCTCCACCATTCTGGATTATTCCAAGGCAAAGGCCGCCGTCGGGCTTATGGAAGCCATGGCACGCCAGCCGGAAATGGTTTCCTATTTCACGGACTTCAGCGTTGTCATGCTTGGAGAATAGAAGAATAAGTCTCATGCACTTTGCCCGCAAGCACCTCGTCGGTGAAATTGCGGGCATATTTGTATCCTTCCCTTATCATCGTCTCGCGCAGTTCCTTGTCGCTCACCACACGACAAAGTGCGGCAGACATGGCTTGGACGTCGTCGGGATCGACATAGATACAATGTGGCCCGCCAGCTTCTTCAAGGCACGAACCTGTACACCCGATGGCAGGCAAGCCGCTGCTTATAGCCTCAAGCATCGGTATGCCAAAACCTTCTATGCGCGACGGATATACAAAGGCATCGGCAAGACGATAGAACGACGGAAGGTCGGCAAAAGGCACTTTGTGGAAAAACAATATACGGTCGGCAATGCCGTTGGCCTCAAGATATTGCCTTATCTCGTCTACGTATGGAGTACGCTTGCCCACCGCCACTATCTTATGGCTGAAAGCCGAAGGCCGTGAGGCTATGGCCTTTGCCACAAGCATCAGGTTCTTGCGTTCCTCTATGCTTCCCACGTAAAGTATAAACTGCCTTGGCAGGGAGTAGCGAAGCGCCACATCGTCGAGCTTTTCCTTACTGACAGGAGCCGCGAAGGCTGGGTCGCAACCTTGGTAGACCACATCTATCTTTGCTTCCGGGGTACCGTAATACTTCATTATCTCACGCTTGGTGAACTCGCTGACGGCTATCACTCTGTCGGCATTACGGCATGCAAGCCGGAACTTGAAGTCATAAATCTTACGGTCTATCAAGTGGTAGTATTTCGGATAGTGAAGGAAAATGAGGTCGTGGATGGTAACCACCGAGCGGCATCCCGCCTTCCTGATGTTAAGAGGCAGCTCGTTGCTAAGGCCGTGGAAAAGGTCTATACGGTCTCGCTTCAAGTCTGACGTGACGCCCCATACCCGCCATATCGACCTCAGCCTTTGCCAAATGCCCTGTGGGAACCGGGGTTCGGTGTTGCTGGCAGCCTTGTCGAGGTGTTGGGTCTTCTTTGGGTTAGGCACATAGAGCACCTGTTCGTCCTCAGGGAAATGATTTTTCAGAATCCTTATGACGAAACGGCTATAGTTTCCCAGTCCGGTAGCGTTCTGTGCCGCACGCTTGGCGTCGAAACCTATTCTCATGCTTTTCTAATGCTTTTTCTTATCTTTCGGATTGCCTTGTCCCTAATCTGCCTTGCCCTTTCACGTTTGATACACATCTGCGCAGCTATCTCGGCAAGGGAAAGACGGTCGCGACGAATGCCATAGAAGCATGTTATCACCTCGCGTTCCCTTTCATCGAGCTGGTCGAGCACATCAATGATGAGCTTCATATATGAAGAGCTCGTGGCGTCGAGGTCAGAGTCCTTGGCATTGGTGTTGATAAGAAGTGAGAGCAGGTTGATGTTTTCCCTTCCACCAAGAGGAGCGTCTACCGAAAGCGGCAATCGCCGTTTCTTTTCCACTTCGGTCTTTTCTTTTCGAGGTATACGATACAGTCCAGCCTGCTGCTCAATGGCCGCCTCTATACTTTTCTTTATCTCAGGCAAGGCAAAGGCGGCGAATCCTCCCTTTTCGGGATTATATTTCTCGGCAGCCTTTATCATGCCTATTGTCCCTTCGCTGACAAGGTCGTCGAGCTCGAGACCCTGTCCTTGGTATTTACGTGCCGTGGAGACCACCAGTCCCATGTTTTCGGTCACAATCTTGTTTCTGTCTTCTTTCATAGTGCTATTCTTTTTTGGTTACCAACTCATTTCCGTTCATCCTTGTCATATACGATTGTATAATAGCTTTCAGGCGTCGTTCCATCCGTTTCACCACTTCCGGTTCTTTCGCCGCTACATTGTCCTTCAGCAGAAGGTCGGTGCGGAAGCGGTAGAGGGCCTTGGTCTTGTTGCCGTCAAACTGGAGCAGGTAGTCGCCTTCCACATATTGGTATATGCCTCCAAGATAGTTCACCGCCCACGTCTTCTCGTCGGGAGTGGCAAGGAGGTTTGAGCCAAAGGCGATGTAGGGGCGGTCGTAGCCCAAGTACGCGAGCACCGTGGGCATGATGTCTATCTGCTGTGCTATGGCATTGCGCACACCGGGTTTCATGTCACCCTTAGGGTCGAAGAAGATTATGGGCGAGCAGAATCCGCCGAGGTCGGTCTGATAGTATTCATGGTCGCTGAGGTTGGTGTGGTCGCTTGTAATGACAAACAGCGTGTTGTCGTACCACGGCTGTTTCCTTGCCTTTTCGAAAAAGAGGCGCAGGGCGTTGTCGGTATATCGTATGCACTTGTGTATCACTATGCCTTCTTCCTTAAACACATTCTGATATTTCTCCGGCACCTTGTATGGATGGTGTGACGAGGCGGTGAACACAGCAGATACAAATGGCTGGCGGAATTCTGACATCTTGGCGGCGAAGAACTGTAGAAACGGCTCGTCCCATATAGCCCATAGTCCATCATAGTCGTTGTCGCCTCCAAAGCGTTTGTCGGCATTGTATTCCGTGCGTCCGAAGTAGTCGTCGAAACCGCTTGTCCTGGCATAAGCCTGAAATCCCATCGAACCGTTTTCCGCCCCATGGAAGAAGGCTGAGTAATAGCCCTTGTCCTTCAGTTCTCCGGCTATGCTGGTCACGTCGTTCAT
>CALZAP010000129.1 GCA_945614335.1 uncultured Prevotella sp. | reverse complement strand
CGATAAGAAGGATAGAGTGTACCACGGAGGAAGCCATAAGGGTGTTTGACGAGGTGGGAGACAAGGAAAAGGTGAAACTGCTCTCTAGCACAGGAAAGCTATACACTGTGTATTACGACCTCGACGGATACAAGGACTACTACTACGGCACCCTGCTCACCAACACTTCACAGATACACCTCTTCGACCTCGTGAAATACTACGATGGAATGCTCTTGCGCATACCGTTGCGTGACGACCCCTCGAAACTGGGCGAACTGATACACCAGGACAAACTCTTCGAGATATTCACCGAACACCACAAATGGCAGGACATCATAGGAATAAGAACCATCGGCGACCTGAACAAGGTGGTGGACGACGGAAATGCCATGGGACTGATAAACGTGGCAGAGGCTTTGCAGGAAAAAAAGATTGCGCATATCGCTGAAATGATCGCGGAAAGGAAAAACGTGAAGGTGGTGCTTATTGCAGGACCTTCGTCGAGCGGAAAGACTACTACATGCAAGAGACTGTCGATACAGCTGATAGTGAACGGCCTGAAGCCTGTGGGTATTTCTCTCGACGACTATTTCGTGGACAGGGAGAAGACTCCACGCGACGAAAACGGCAACATGGACTACGAGCATGTGGAAGCCCTGAACATTCCATTGCTCAACCAACAGCTGAACGCCCTGATGGCGGGAGAGGAAGTGGAGCTTCCGAAATATAACTTCCAGACGGGAAAGAGCGAGAAGAGCGGACGAAAGCTGAAACTGAAGGGCAACGAGGTGCTCGTGGTAGAGGGCATTCACGCTCTTAACCCGATGCTCACGGCCCAGATACCTGAAGAGAGCAAGTTCCGCGTTTATGCCTCTGCGCTCACCACCATACTGCTCGACAACCACAATTATGTACCCACCACCGACAACCGTTTGCTTCGTCGAATAATACGCGACTATAAGTATCGTGGCGTAAGCGCACAGGAAACCATTCGCCGTTGGCCTTCGGTAAGGGCTGGTGAGAACAGGTGGATATTCCCGTTCCAGGAGAATGCCGACGTGATGTTCAACACGGCCATGCTGTTTGAACTTGGAGTGATAAGGAGTCAGGCGGAGCCATTGCTCGAGCTGGTGCCCGAAGACTGTGAAGAATACAGCGAAGCTTATCGCCTCCTGAAATTCCTGAGATACATCCGGCCGATACCCAACCGCCAAGTGCCTCCGACCTCTCTCCTGCGTGAGTTCCTCGGCGGCAGCTCGTTTAAGTATTGATTTAAAATGGGGAGTTATAATGGGGAGTTAAAGGAGTTGAGGTGTTAATTTCTTATTGAGTTATTGAGTGAGGAGTTTGGCTCCTCGCTCCATTATACTTGTAAGTTCTTCGACGGTAGTTGCCCTGAGCATGGCTATTCTTGTCTCGCGGAAGTTGGGAATGCCTTTGAATAGGGGTGTGGCGGCGAGGTGGCGACGGGTGTGGAGTATGCCTCGGTATTCGTCTATTCGTTCCACGTTGATGCGCAGTTGTTCCTTCAGTACCTGCAGCTTCCACTGGGTGTCCATCGACGAGTCGGGCTCACGGCCTTCAAGATAGTCGCGTATCTCCTTGAATATCCAGGGACGGCCGAAGGTGGCGCGGCCTATCATTACTGCGTCCACACCATATTCGTCGAAGGCACGCTTGGTGTCTTCCGGCGAACAGATGTCGCCATTGCCTATGATGGGGATGGATATCCTCGGATTACGTTTCACCTCGGCAATAGGATTCCAGTCAGCCTCTCCCGTATACATCTGCGAACGTGTCCTGCCATGTATTGTCAGGGCAGAGATACCGCAGTCTTGCAGCTGTTCGGCAAGGGTGGGTATGATGATGTTGTCTTGTGTCCAGCCTAATCGTGTCTTTACCGTTACAGGCAGTTTCACGGCTTTCACCACTTCCCGTGTTATGTCGAGCAAGAGTGGAATGTTTTGTAGCATTCCAGCCCCGGCACCTTTCCCAGCCACCTTTTTCACAGGGCAGCCGAAGTTGATGTCGATAATGTCAGGTTTCGCCTCTTCCACAATTTTAGCCGCTTCCACCATGTCTTCCACGCTTCGGCCATATATCTGTATGCCAACGGGCCGTTCTTCTTCGCTAATGGTAAGTTTGTTGACTGTGGATTTCACCGCCCTCACCAAAGCCTCTGCGCTCACAAATTCTGTGTATACCATAGAAGCTCCATATCGTTTGCAAAGCAGTCGGAACCCAATGTCGGTCACGTCTTCCATTGGAGCCAGGAACACTGGTTTGTCTCCAAATTCAATATTGCCTATTTTCATGCCTTTAAAATTGTTCTTTTTACACCTTATTATATATAAGTCAGCTTATCAAATGGTATGTTCCGCCTGCCATCGGCCTTACAATGCCATTCATTTCCATTTCGAAGAGCAGTTGGTTCAGCTTGCCAATGGTGAAACCGGTCTTTACCATTAGAATGTTTAGTTGAAGGTCGCCATAACGTTCAAGAGCTTTGGCTATGGCTTGTTGCTCTTCCGTCAGCTCGGGGAAAAGTGACAGCTCGATGCCCTTCGACTTTGCCTCCGCCAGTATCTTGTCGGTCTGCCATCCCATCGACATTACAAAGTCCTCGGCAGAAAGGAGAAGGTTGGCTTGGTTGTCGTGTATGAGGATGTTGCATCCCTTGGAGAAGTGGTCGTTGGTTCTTCCAGGCACCGCAAACACTTCGCGGCCGTAGTCTTGCGATATTCTGGCCGTGATAAGTCCTCCTCCATGCTTTGCCGATTCTATGAGTATACAAGCGTCAGACATTCCGGCCACTATTCGGTTTCGCCGTATGAAGTTCTGCTTTTCAATTTTTGTGTTTGACGAATATTCTGTCAGCAGTCCACCCTGACTGAGCATTTTTGAAGCAGTATCCCTGTGCATTGCGGGGTATAGGGTGTCGAGCCCATGTGCGAGCACTCCCACAGTGTTGAATCCGTTGGCAAGTGCATTGTTGTGGGCATTGATGTCCACTCCGTATGCCAGTCCGCTTACGATGAGCACTTCGGGGCATAGTTGCCGCAGGTCAGAAATAAACCTTTGTATCACGTCTGTCCCGTAGTTGGTGCAGTGTCGTGTGCCGATGATGTTTATCACGTGGTGGCAGTTGAGGTCGGCGTTGCCTTTGTAATACAGCACAATGGGAGCGTCCGGGCATTCGTTGAGTCGCTGTGGATACGTATTGTCGCCATAGCAGAGGATGCTGATATTGTTTTTCTGGCAGTATTCCATTTCGCTATTTGCCATGGCCAGAGCGTCGTCCCAGTTGCCGCCAATGATGTCTTTCAGCCTTTGAGTACATTCAGGCAATATGTCATCAAGCCGTGTACGCATTTCATACACAGCTTTCCCGCTGCCAGCTTCCTGGATAATCCTGAGCATGGCGTCGGGGCTGATATATCCCAACTTGGTGAGTGCGATGGTGTAGAGAATCTCGTCGTTGCTCATGAGTGTAAAGTTGTTGAGTTAGCTATTGTAGCAAAGCCCTGTCGTAGTCTTCGCTTGCTGCCAGTTTGCCGTTAACAAGACATACGATGTCTATTACCCCTTGGAAGCATAGTTTCTCGTCGCTTGCCCTGTAAATGTCTTGTATGAAGACATATTTCAGTCCTTCTTTTCTTATGGCGAGTCGTGAGATGAACTCATCGTCGCATTGCAGTGGTGTTTTGAATTTCAGGTTCATTCTTGCCACCACGGCATCAACGCCTTTCCTGTGCATCTCGGCGAAGCTCAGTCCTCTTTCTTTTATGAAGAGGTGTCGTGTATGTTCTGCATAATGCAGATAGTTGGCGTTGTTCACTATTCCTTCGATGTCGCACTCATAGTCGCGAACCATCATTCTTGTTTCAAATATATATTTCATGTTTTTACTGGTTTTGTTGTGATATTAAGAGGAGTGATTTTAAAGAGGAGAGAGGAGTGAGGAGAGAGAAGTGAGAATACTTTGAGCCAGGATTTGAGGAAGTGGTATCTGCGCAGTGCAGTATTCTCACTCCTCTCTCCTCACTCCTCACTCCTCACTTCCCTCTTCAAATACTCATACCCGATTCTACACCTCAGACAATCTCTCTTGTCGCAATATTCCTTTTTCAGCTGTATCAGAGCTTGTGTGTCGCCTGCGCTGGCCACTTCCAGTCCACATTCCCTCCACATTCTTATTATGTGGTTGTTTTCAGCTTTCAGCTGTTCGAGTATGTCGAATGCCCGTTCGCAGAGAAGGTCGTTGGAGGTGTGGCGGCCGTAGGCAAACAACATCGGCACTGCTGTGTTGATGAGCAGCAGGTTGATGGAAAATGGCGACATGCTCTTCTCGTTACGAGGACTCTCCACGCCGAAAATGTAATGACTGCCCCAGTAAGGAGTGACATGAGTGGCAAAAAGCGACGCCATCTCGTCTGCCGTCTTACATTCCACAAGTCGGCTGAGCGACATCCGCCTTTCGTGGTAGAGCGTGGCGAGTTGCGATATTCTTATGTGGGGAAAGTTCTGGGGACGAAGTCGCAGAAACCGCCACATCTTGAAGTCGATGGGCGTGAGCTTGAACTTATGTGACAGATAGCGGTATTCGTTAGCCATCTTCGTGAAGTAGCTGTCGTTGACGGCGTCTTGCTGGTGCTTCTTCGGAATGGAATTGATGTCAAGCAGTCCGGCCTGCCCCATAAACATTGTCTCCACCTGAAACAAATCGTCGCGGTGGTGAGCCACGCAGTTGAGTTGGAGATTTGTGGCCCACTGCTCGAAAGCGTCGCCGTTGATGCCGAAGCCGTAGTTGCGGGCCAAGGTGACAAAAAGGGCGTCCTCCCACGAGCCGTTAAGCCTTTCTGCCCGTTGTCTGATGGCCTCTGTCTTCTCTTCAAGCCGTTCGGTTTCGAGATACGACATCCATGAGTGTATGGTGAGCCGGGTGAGAGAAGGCACTATCTTGTAGCATGGCGGATAGCTGTCGGTCTTCATAAGTGTGGAATAGTTGTCGGCCACATGCTGTGGAACTGTCAGCAGCAGCTGAGGCAGTGTCTCGCCCCGCGAGTTTGTGACCTCGCAGTCTACGCATCCCGCCACATGCAACACCACATTGTCGTAGGCCGAGTCGTGGTCGTGGCCGTGAAGATACCAGTCTTTCGACTTGTCGTGTATCTCCACGTTTCCCACCCACGTTTGGCCGTCGATTTTCACCTTTGCGTTGAAGAAGTCTGGCCCGGCGTTCCTGTTGTGGAGTCCGGGGTCGATAATCTCTATCGGGCGTCCGTCTGTAGTGGTCAGTTCGCCAAGAGGCGTCATCTTG
>CALZAP010000128.1 GCA_945614335.1 uncultured Prevotella sp. | reverse complement strand
TGGCTTCGGGACTTGCACCCGTTAGACAATGCTCATGCCGAGCGTACTAAAAACATAACGGGGACTCATCGTGCTGGATGATGTCCCCGTTTTAAAAATATGTTATGAAAAATTTGAGAGAATCGAAACTTCACAGTTTCTGGTTTTACTAAACATGATTTTTATTATAGAGAAAGCATAGAAATTTCTTATTTTCTTGAGCCGATGTTCTTCGACAGCAATTCAATGAAGTCGTTGTCGATGTCGCCAGTGAGGTTTACAATCACCATGGCAGGTTTCAGCGTGTCTGCATGCAACATTATCAGCTCCACCACAGCCCCGTCTTTCTGTCTGCGCGTATAGAAAGTGCCGTAAGAATGGGTGTTGCGAAAGTCTTTGTCGTGACTGAACCGTCGCGGAAACTGTTTCAACAGCTTTTCCGCCTTTTCGTAATATGAGTCCACCGACTCTGTGGCAGTCACTATGCGTGCGGTCTTCAGTTTCTTCATGGCTTGTGCGATGGCCTCATTGCTTTGCGGATCGTGAATCTTTGTGAGTTGTTCCATCATTCTCGGCCCCACGGTCACACAAATAAGAACTGTGTCGCCTTTGTTAGCGTCCATATATTTCGAAGCGAAATCGGCTATGCGTTGTGCATTGGCAGCCAATGAAGCCACCATGGCCATTACTATGAGTATTGCCTTTTTCATTCCGCCCTATTAGTGTTGTCTTTTACGGCACTGCCTATAGATGCGAGTGAGTCAGACGTCTCAGACTGACAGAAGCCCTCCGACACCATTTCCAATGCTCCCTCCACCTGGTCGTATGCCACTGCGGGGTCGCTGAATGTGTCCTTATAGTCAGCATAATTAATGTCGTCGCCTCCATCGTGATTACCGAACTGGAACTGAGCGGCACCACCGAGCGACACAATCATTGCCACCACAGCTGCAGCCTTGAAAAGCGGCATCATGCGCTGCTGCATTGAGATGCGCACGGCTTTCACGCGTTGTGGCTCACTCTGTCCCACAAGTTCAAGCATTCGCTTATCGAAATCGTCACCTAACGATTGCTGTTTCTGCGACTCTTTCTCAAGTACAAACAGACTTTTATACTTGCGTAGGCTGGCGGGGACGTTCTCCTGACAGAAGAATGTCCTCAGTATGCGCTCTTCCTCGAGTGAAGTTTCGCAGAGCCAATAGCGCTCAAGCAGTTGTTCTATATACTTATAGTCCATAACTATCTGTTTCTGAGAATTTTTTCTTTATTGTTTGTCTTGCCCTGAAGAGGTTGACTTTCACCTGCTCTTCGCTGATGCACATGATGTTTGCGATTTCGCGATAGCTTTTTCCCTCGATGTCGCGCAGCTGTATCACAGAGCGCTGTTTTTCGGGAAGGCGGTCAATCAGTTGCCTTACGAGGGCCACCTGGTCGCGAGCCATAGCCAGCTCTTCCGGGTTTGATGAGAATGAACTGTCTGGAGAGTCGTGTGGACTGTCGTCGAGCGATTCGTGGTCGTTGCTCATTCTCTTTATCTTGTCGAGCGAGAGGTTGCGACATACGGTAAGAGCGAAAGCCTCTATCGACTCTATTTCCTCCCACTGTGCCCGTCTGTTCCAGACTTTTATCAATGTTTCCTGCACGACATCTTCTGCCTCCGCGCTATTGAGAGTAATGCGAAGGGCCAGCCGGTAAAGTTTGTCCTTCAACGGCAATACATCGTCTCGGAAACTGTTATTTTTCATACCCCTTTGTTGAAATGACGAGTGAAAAGGAGAAATGTTACAGAAAGAATTGTTAAAGAAAGTTATTGCATCTTAGGAGTTAAGGATCTTTGTCCCCGTTTGGGAGCCTAAGGCATCGGCTTTGGTTATGACCACCTGTTTCACTCCAGCTTTCAGTGCCGCAAGTGAGTTTTCTATTTTGGGCAGCATGCCACCGCTGATTGTGCCGTCGGCAACATAGTTCCGGAACAATTCCGGTGTGATGACGGGAATGACGGAGTCGTCGTCGTCGGGATTGGAAAGCACACCTTTTTTCTCGAAACAGAAGGTGAGTGTCACATCATAATATGGTGCGAGTGCCTTTGCTGTCTCAGAGGCGATGGTGTCGGCATTGGTGTTGAGCATATTGCCTTTGCCGTCGTGTGTGAGCGGAGCCATGACTGGCACTATGCCTGCTTCAATAAGAGTCTTGAGCATATTGCCATCCGCTTGGTCCACGTCGCCCACAAAGCCATAGTCGATACCGTTTTTCAGCGGTCGCTTGTGTGAGCGGATAACGTTGATATCGGCTCCGGTAAGTCCGAGGGCGTTGATGCCTTCCGCCTGCAGTTGCGCAACCACATTCTTGTTTACGAGACCTCCATACACCATTGTGACGACTTCGAGCATCGCCTTGTCTGTGATGCGTCTTCCGTCAACCATCTGTGTTTCAATACCAAGCTGTGCAGCCACCTTTGTGGCTCTCCGGCCTCCACCATGCACAAGAACCTTTCTTCCTTCGATGGCAGAGAACTCTTTAAGCAGCAAGGAGAGCTGTTGTTGGTCTTCAACAACGGCTCCCCCTACTTTTATCACGTTTATTTTTTCCATATTACTCTAAATAAGTATATCCATAAAGTCCTGAACGGTAGTTGGACAGGAATTCTTTTCCTTCTTCGAGGGTTATTTTCCCGTCTTTCACGCTCTTTGTAACCCACACTTCGAGCTGGCGGACGAGTTTGCGCGGGTTGTACTGCACGTAGTCAAGCACTTCCGCCACTGTTTCACCGTCGATGATTTGGTCTATGTGGTATGCCCCGTCCTTTACGCTTATGTGAACAGCCGTGGTGTCGCCAAAGAGGTTGTGCATGTCGCCGAGAATCTCCTGGTATGCACCAACGAGGAACACTCCGAGATAGTACATCTCGTTTTTCTTTATGGTGTGAACCGGCAGTATGTGCGAGTTGTTGCGGTTGGTGACGAAATTGGTAATCTTTCCGTCGCTGTCGCATGTGATGTCCTGTAGTGTGGCACTTCTTGTGGGACGCTCGTTAAGGCGCTGTATGGGCACTATGGGGAAGAGCTGGTCGATGGCCCATGAGTCGGGAAGCGACTGGAAGAGCGAGAAGTTGCAGAAATACTTGTCGGCAAGCAGCTTGTCGAGGTTCATGAGCTCTTCGGGTGTGTGCTTTAGATGTTTTGCCAAAATGTTTATCTCATGGCACACGCTCCAATACATGCTTTCTATCTCTGCCCTTGTCTTCAGGTCTACGAGTCCGTGTGTGAAGAGGTCGAGACACTCCTCGCGTATCTGTTCCGCATCGTGCCAGTCCTCGAGCATCGACCGTGGGTTAAGGTTGTCCCAGATGTCGTAGAGGTCCTTGACGAGCTGATGGCTGTTCTGGTCGGGCTCATATTCCTCCGGCATTTCGGGCAACGATGCTGTTTCGAGCACGTCGATCACGAGCACCGAGTGATGTGCCGTGAGTGAGCGTCCGCTTTCAGTGATGATGTTCGGATGTGGGAATCCGTTTTTGTCAGCTGCGTCTACGAAGGTGTATATACAGTCGTTTACATACTCCTGTATGCTATAGTTCACCGAACTCTCGCTGCTTGGCGAGCGTGTTCCGTCATAGTCAACACCGAGTCCGCCGCCACAGTCCACGAAATCTACGTTATATCCCATTTTGTGTAGCTGGATATAGAACATTGAAGCCTCACGGAGTGCAGCCTGTATGCGTCTTATCTTTGTTATCTGGCTACCGATGTGGAAGTGAATGAGTCTGAGGCAGTCTCGCATGCCTTTCTTGTCGAGCAGGTCGAGGGCTTCGAGCAGTTCGCTGCTTGTAAGTCCGAACTTGCTTGCGTCGCCTCCGCTCTCTTCCCATTTACCGCTGCCAGAGGAAGCGAGTTTTATTCTTATTCCGAGATTAGGCTTCACGTTTAGTTTCTTTGCCTCACGTGCGATAAGCTCGAGCTCGTTAGGTTTCTCCACAACGATAAACACCCGTTTTCCCATTTTCTGTGCGAGCAAGGCGAGTTCTATGTAGCTTTGGTCTTTGTATCCGTTGCAGATGATGAGAGAGTCGCTCTGGCACTGTACAGCAATCACGGCGTGCAGTTCAGGCTTTGAACCCGCTTCCAGTCCGAGGTTGAATTTTCGTCCGTGACTGATAATTTCCTCGACGACCGGTTGCATCTGATTTGTCTTAATAGGATAGATTATGAAGTTCTCTCCTTTGAAGTTATACTCCTGTGCAGCCTTTTTGAAGCAGCTGCTTGTTTTCTCGATACGATTGTCGAGAATGTCAGGAAACCTCAATAGAACCGGTGGCGTGACATCTCTCAACGCCAGTTCGTCCATCACATCACGCAAGTCAATTTGCGTGTCGTTCTTACATGGTGTGACGTAGACATCGCCTTTGTCGTTGATGCCAAAGTAGGAAGTACCCCATCCGGAGATGTTGTATAGCTCCCTTGAGTCTTCAATAGTCCATTTTTTCATTCTATTCCCAATAGTTCTTTAGCTTTTTGTACTGAAATTTTTATTTTCTCGTAGTTGTCCATAAGGCTCACGTCGAGCGTGTGTTTTGCCTTTGTATAAAATGGTTCGCGTTTCTCCAGCTGCTGGTTGATGAAGTCCAATAGTTGTTCGTGGCTTTTCCCTTTTATCAGGGGTCGTTCTGTCTTTCCCATCATCAGATGCTTGTATAGCACTTCCGGCTTTGCCTTGAGGTATATGACATCTCCTTGCTGGTTCATGTATTCCATGTTGTCGAAGAAGCACGGTGTCCCTCCGCCACAACTGATGACAACGTTTTCAAACTCCGCCACTTCATGCAGCATGTTTCTCTCTATGATACGGAATCCCTCCTCTCCCCTTTCGGCGAAGATCTGCGCCACTTTCCGGTGCATTCTTGTCTCAATATACCAATCGAGGTCATAGAACTGTAGGTTGAGGGCCTTTGCGAGCTGTTTGCCCACAGTGGTTTTTCCGGCCCCCATATAACCAATGAGAATTATTCTTTTCAAATTTCGGGTTTTGGATGTTTATTGTTTCTTTTTCACTGGAGTGTTGTTGACGATGTCCATACACTCCTCGTATGTCAGTTCCGCAGCCTTTTCATGCAGGTTTTTAGGAAGTCGATAGTTTTTCCCGTCATATGCGATGTATGGCCCGAAGCGTCCGTTGAGTACTTCGAGTTTCGGGTCTTGTTCGAATTTCTTCAGATGACGCTGTATCTCCTCTTGTCTTTTTTCCTCGATAAGGCCGATGCACTCCTCAAGTGTGAATGCCATCGGGTCTGCACCCTTTGGCAGCGACACATATTTCTTCTTATGGAGCACGTATGGTCCGAAGC
>CALZAP010000127.1 GCA_945614335.1 uncultured Prevotella sp. | reverse complement strand
GGCTCGTGGGAATAGAATATCCCGAATATCTCGACATGACCGACAACGACCTTCGACGATACTTCAACGTGACACGAGACACCATGCCCGAGACACCCGAGATAAACACCCACCTCTCGGTGACAAGGAAAAAGGGGAAGCTAACAGTATCGTTCGTGCCCATAGTGTTCAAGGACGGACGGTTCAAAAAGCTTGTGAGCTTCAAGCTCAACGTGCAACTGTTTGGCAGAAACCTCGCGAAGACAAGGGCGGGGGAGGAAGAGGACGAAAAGAGATATGCCGACAACTCCGTGCTCGCCAACGGCACATGGGCTAAGATAAGGGTGGCGGAAACGGGAGTGCACGAACTCACGGAGGCAACAATAAAGAAAGCCGGATTCACCGACCTCTCGCGGGTAAGAATATATGGATACGGAGGAGCCCTGCAACCCGAAAAGCTCACACTGAGCTACCTTCAGACTACCGACGACCTTAAGGAGGTGCCTTCCGTATATGTGGGCGGACGACGACTGTTTTACGCCAAGGGACCGGTGACGATGGGTGCCGGCACACGTACCCGTAACCCTTACTCCAACTACGGCTACTACTTCATAACACAGGGCGACACCGAACCGCTCACAGTGGACGAACAGGCGTTCAAGGCCTCGTTCTATCCTTCGGCGGAATTCTGCAACACACTCTATGAAGTGGACGACTACGCATGGTATGCCGGCGGACGAAACCTCTACGACTCGCAAGCCTTCGGCGCAGGGGTGAGCCACGACTATAAGCTCAAGTCGCATCCCACATGCACATCGGGCAGGGTGACCGTGGCAGTATCAGCCGACCGACAGTTGTCGCTGTCGGTAAGCGTAAACGGAACGGAAGTGGGCACGATGACCACCACAAGCTTAGGAAAATACGACAAGGCGAAAGTGAGCACAAAGGCTTTCAAGGCCACACTGCAGGCGGAAAACACCGTGACCATAAAGCAAACAGGGGAGGGCGAGATGAAGCTCGACTACATTATAGTGACCAACGACTCGATAAGCCCCGCCCCAGACCTTGCCGCAACACAGTTCCCAGCGGCGGAATATGTTTACCGCATAACAAACCAGAACCTGCACGCCCACAAAGCCGTGGACATGACCATAGTGATTCCCACAAGCCAGAAATGGCTACAGCAGGCGGAAAGGCTGAAGACTATACACGAGAACCGAGACGGCATGACGGTGAGAATAGTGCCGCTGGACGAGATAGAAAACGAATTCTCGAGCGGCACACCCGACGCCACGGCCATAAGACGATACATGAAGATGATGTATGACAGGGCACAGGGCGAGGACGACATGCCGCGATACTTGCTGCTCTTCGGCGACGCGGCATGGGACAACCGCATGAACTCACAAGACTGGAAACGCAACGACCCGATGGACTTCATCACCTGCTTCGAGAGCGAAAACTCTCTGAGCGCCACAGAGAGCTTCGTGACCGACGACTTCCTCGTGATGCTTGACGACGGAGAACAACTCGTGACAAGCGGACTGTATACGGGTACACCCGACGTGGCAGTGGGACGACTGCCGGCACGCTCGCTCGACCAGGCAAAGACCCTCGTGGACAAGATAGAAAGCTACCTGACAGACGACGTGACCGGAGACTGGAGAAACACCGTGGTGTTTATGGGCGACGACGGTAACGCCAACATACACATGTCTGACGCCGACGAAGCGGCAGAGGAGGTGAGAAACCTCGCCCCGTCGATGGACGTAAAGAAGGTGATGTGGGACGCATACCAGTTAGAGAGCGGAGCCACGGGAAACACATACCCCGACGTGACGAAACAGATAAAGCAATACATGCAGAGCGGCGCGCTCATCATGGACTACTGCGGACACGGCCGAGCCGACTGTATCTCGCACGAGATGGTGCTTAAGCTCAACGACTTCTGCTCCATAAGGACAAAGAAGATGCCGCTATGGATTACGGCTTCGTGTGACATCATGCCTTTCGACGGACAGGAAGACAACATCGGCGAGACATCGATGCTTTATGCCGACGGAGGGGCTATTGCCTTCTTCGGTACCTCACGTACAGTTTATGCCGACCGTAACAAGACCATGAACATGGCTCTGCTGAAATATATCTTCACCAAGGACGCCAACGGCAAATACCCTTCGGTGGGTGAGGCTGCAAGACGGGCAAAGGAAGAGCTGGCTACAAAGATGGCGGGCACTGTAGAGGGAAAGCTCGAAGACCTTACGATAAACAAACTGCAGTATTCGCTCATTGGCGACCCGGCTGTAAGACTCCACATACCGGACATGCAGGTGACTGTTGACAGCATCAACGGCATGCCCGTAGAAAAGGGCAGCCTCGTTACTGTGGCTGCGGGAGAAAGAGTGAAGATGACTGGACACGTGGAAGGCTCCTCGGGCATGGCAAGCGACTTCAACGGTGTGGTGACGGCCAACATCAAGGGTACGCAAGAGAAGATAGTATGCCGACTGAACAACGACCCCGACGCCGACGCCCCATTTGAATACTACGACCGCACGAGCACCATCTACCGTGGCAGCGACAGCATTAGGGCAGGACGCTTCAGCGTGGAGTTTGTTGTGCCGCGCGACATAAAGTACAGCGACTCGCCAGGACAGATACTTCTCTATGCCTACGACAACCTCAACCGCCAGGCCAACGGCAACTCATACAACATAGCCTTCAACGGAACAAAGGAGGAGAGCGTGGACTCCATTGGCCCGTCCATATACTGCTATCTCAACTCTAAGTCGTTCACAAACGGCGAACGGGTGCATCCCACACCTTACTTTATGGCAGAGATAAACGACGAGAGCGGAATAAACGCCACGGGAACGGGAATAGGACACGACATGCAGGTGGTGGTTGACAACCAGATGACCAAGACATACGTGGTGAACGACTACTTCACGTTTGACTTCGGCAGCTTCACAAGCGGCAGCGTGGGCTTCCAACTGCCCGAACTCGACGAAGGCAAGCACACACTGACGTTCAGGGCATGGGACGTGTACAACAACTCCTCATCCGCCACCATCGACTTCTACGTAGACCCGAAGGCGGCACCGAAGGTGTTTGACGTGGAATGTACAGCCAACCCGGCATCCACATCCACCTCGTTCCGCGTGACGCACGACAGGGTGGGGAGCGACATGGACGTGACGGTGGAGATATACGACATCTCAGGAAGGAAACTCGCTGCCGTAAGACAGCAGGACACACCAGTCACCAACATCATGACCATAGACTGGGACCTCACCACGCCTGGCGGCAGCCGCATAGGCAACGGAGTGTATCTCTACCGCGTGAAAATGAACACTTCCAACGGAGAAATGGCTACAAAAGAAAAAAAACTCATCATACTAAGCAATAAATAGTATAGGATTCACGTTTTTAAAAAAAGAATAACAGTACAATACACATACAATGAAACGACTGACAATAGTAATACTTTCACTTATTGCCGCATTCTCTAATGCAGTGGCAGAGGACGATAAGTTATCGGAATTCAACCAGGTGGAGCATGCAGTGATATCGCAAACCATCGCGCCCGACGCAAGGGCCGCAGGTATGGGAGACGTGGGAGCCGCCACTGACCCGGACGTAAACTCGCAGTTCTGGAATCCCGCAAAATATCCGTTCTGCATCAGCCGCGCGGGTATATCGCTGAACTATACGCCATGGCTGAGACAACTCGTGAGCGACATAGACCTGGCTTATCTCTCGGGATACTACCGAATAGGCGACTACAGTGCCGTGTCGGGATCTATCAGGTATTTCTCGCTCGGTGAGGTGATTACGGCCAACGAGTCGATGACCGTCAACCCTTACGAGATGTCCATAGACGTGGCCTACTCGCTCATGCTCAGCGAACACTTCTCTCTCGCCGCTGCACTTCGCTGGATATACAGCGACCTGCGCTACGACTACTCTGAGGACTCCGCTCCGGCATCGGCATTTGCAGCCGACATTGCCATGTACTACAACAACTATTTCAACATTGGTAGCCGTGAGTGTCAGCTTGGTCTCGGTCTTAATATAAGTAATGTGGGAAGCAAAATCACATACTATGGCGACGACCGTAGCCAGTTTCTTCCAGCCAACCTCCGCCTTGGTGCCTCGCTGCTGATACCTGTAGACGAGTGGAACCGCTTCTCCATCAGCGCCGATGCCAACAAGCTGCTCGTGCCTACAGTGCCCAAACAGGAAGAGGGCGAGAGCTCAGCAGACTATCAGGAGCGTGTCATACGCGAATACAGCGACGTAAGCGCCATTTCGGGTATCTTCAAGAGCTTCGGCGACGCTCCTGGCGGCTTTAAGGAGGAGCTGCAGGAGATACAGTGGAGCGTGGGAGCGGAATATGTTTACCACGACCAGTTCTCACTGCGTGCCGGTTATCATCACGAGAGCCAGAACAAGGGTAACAGAAAGTATTTCACCGTGGGTGGAGGATTCCGCATGAACGTGTTCTCGCTCGACGTGGGTTATGTGATCTCTACAGCTCAAAGCAATCCTCTCGACCAAACACTTCGCTTCTCCCTTACCTTTGACATGGACGGACTGAAGGATTTGTTTAGAAGGTAGAAGGGGGGAAAAGAAGGTCGAGGGATGAGGGTAGAGATATGCTCGAGCCGAGATTTCTAAAAAAAAAGGAAGCGAATAATGAAAATAAGAACTGGATTTGGATTTG
This sequence comes from uncultured Prevotella sp., assembly GCA_945614335.1. Lineage (GTDB taxonomy): Bacteria > Bacteroidota > Bacteroidia > Bacteroidales > Bacteroidaceae > Prevotella. The sequence goes on along the minus strand of CALZAP010000127.1, from coordinate 639 downwards.
ATGTACACAAACTCGTGGAAGGACGCGAGTTGTGGATGGGTGGTATAAAACTCGACCACTCACTCGGACTGCTCGGACATAGCGACGCCGACGTGCTTATACATGCCATTTGCGACGCACTGCTCGGAGCAGCCAACATGCGTGATATAGGCTACCACTTCCCCGACACTTCTGCCGACACTCTCAATATCGACAGCAAGATACTTCTGAAGAAGACTGTGGACCTTATAGCAACCAAAGGCTACCGCCTCGGCAATATCGACGCTACAATATGTGCCGAACGACCGAAGATGAATCCGCACATACCTGCCATGAAGGAATGTCTCGCAAAGGTGATGGGCTGCGATGTGGACGATATATCAATCAAGGCCACCACAACAGAGAAGCTCGGTTTCACAGGACGAGAAGAAGGCATCAGCGCATACGCAACAGTGCTCATAGAGAAAGACTAACATGTGTGAAAATGCTGTTAAAATCTCTTGTGTGCGCAAACAATAGTTGATTTAGGTCAAGAATGAAGCAAAAATTCAAATAAAAACAGAAGAATCTATTGACAGATAGCAAAAAAAGTAGTAACTTTGCATCGTCAAAAGGTTAATAGATTGTTTTAGGTTAGTAGTAATATTTATAGTTTTAGGT
>CALZAP010000126.1 GCA_945614335.1 uncultured Prevotella sp. | reverse complement strand
AACGTACCTATCCAGATATTTTTGTCGGGAGCTTCCACCACTGCCCAAACATTGTCGTCGCCAATGGTGCCTTTCCTCATTGCGGTAAACCGTCCGTTGGCGTAGTGCATGAGTCCTCCGCCATAGGTGCCGAACCATAGGGTTCCGTCGCTTGCACATAGACTTGCAACGAGAATGTTCGACGACAGGCCGTCGGCAGTTGTGAAATGTCGCGTTTCGCCTGTCTTCGGATTATATCGGTATATACCCGATTCGTTTGTGCCGAGCCAGTAGTTTCCTTCCTTGTCCTCGGTCACTGTGTTCACACTTCCTGTCCTCACATTGCTCACATAGGGATTGCCGAACACCACCTGGTTAACACCTCCCACGTAGGTACCAATCCACATCTGTCCACCACGGTCGAGATAAAGACAAACCACGTTTATGTCCGAGAGGCTGTTTTCGTTGGCTTTGTTGTTCTCATAGCAGTAAACCTGCCTTTTCCCAAAGTCAGCCACAAACAGTCCGGAATGGTTTGTACCAATGAATATTCGTCCGTCGTGGTCTTCCTTCACGTCCGACACCATTTCTATCTGCGGCACGTTTGCAAAGCCGAATTTCCTCAGCAGATGGTTCACCCCGTTATACCAGCGTCTGGTTTTCTGAACATAAATATAGCAGGAGCCACCGTTCAACACCCAGTAGTTTCCATAGCGGTCTATATATATACGGTTGTCCACGGCATTTTCCTTCTGCCTGTTTTTCACATAGTTGCTCACCCACGCCACCTTTCCTTTGTCGCCGTCGAAGGCAGCAATAACTCCGTTTTTCAGTATCATGACGGTATGCCTTCCGCAGCTGGCATAAGACGAGATGCTCGTTCCGGGTCCAAACTTCGAGTCGTCCACCTGAAAGCTCGACCTGATGTTCTTCCGTGGGTTATAGTAGTACAACTTCCCTCCCCACATCTTTATCCAGTAGTTCTTTCTGTTGTCTATATACACGTTTTCCACGCTTCCTTCCACTCCGGCCTTCTTCAGCCATGGCGAGAGGTTCTGCTGAAACTGTTCGGTCTTTGGGTCATACACGCAGTATTTCAGTTCCTGCTGCACCCATATCTTCCCGTCGATGTCCTCGTAAAGTTTGTCCACATAGTCGCTGAGCAGTGCCGTGCTGTCCTTTATGTTTGAATGAAACTCGCGGAAGCGGTAGCCGTCATATCTGTTCAGTCCATATTTTGTGCCAATCCACACAAAACCCTTCGAGTCCTTTAGAATGCAGTTCACTTGCGAGTTCGACAGTCCGTTTCTGGTGTCAAGTCGCTTGAATTTCAGGTCAGGCTTTTCCGCCTGTACTGATATCGACGCCATCAGCAAGAGCGTCAATATCGCAAAGCATAGATTATGTTTTCTTAAGTTCATTGTCGGGTTATGTTAGTTTGTTAAATATCCTTCTTTTTCGCCGAAGTCTCCCTTATCACGAGTTTCTGCGGCACAATCACCTTTCTTATCTTCGTGTCGCCGTCTATGGCCTTAAGCAGTAGTCGGCACGACTCTCGCCCCATGTCACCCGACCTGTCTGCTATCACGCTCATTCTCGGTGTCACATATTCTGTGTGCACATCGTCAGAGAAGCCAATCAGCGCCACGTCGTCAGGTATTCTGAGTTTCAGCTGCCTTATGGCTGCATAAGCCGCGAAGGTTATTATGTCATTGAAGGCAAGTATGGCGTCGGGCCTGTCGTCACGGCTCAAGAGGTTCAAGGTGTTTTCCAGAGCCGTGTCGTAGTCTATCTTGTCACACACCACCACCTCTCGGTCTATCGGGATGCGGTGTTCTCTCAAAGCCTCAAGATATCCATGTTTTCTTCGTTTCACCATGTCGAGATGATTCGGTCCGCCGATAAAGGCGATGCGCCTGCTTCCGGTCTTTATCAGGTGGTCGGTGGCGAGTTGGGCCGCTTCGTCGCCGTTGGCAGTCACAGTCGAGAACTTGTCTGTCATGCAAGTGCGTCCGAAAAACACGAGTGGGATGCCCATGTCGGCAATTTCCTCAAAGTGGGAGTAGTCGGTGGTGTTTTGCGCTAAACAGGCAATGATTCCCTCCACGTGCATGTCGATAAACGTGTCCACCGCCTTTGCCTCCAACAGGCAGTCTTCGTGGCTGTTGGCGCTGATGATGGAATATCCAGACTTGGCCGCTTCCTCCTCAATACCGTCGAGCACGGCAGAGTAGAAGTGAGTCACCAGGTTTGGCACTACCACACCAATAATTCTCGGAGCCTCCCTTCTTAGGCTTCGAGCGAAAGGATTCGGGCGATAGTTCAGTTCCTTGGCCAGTGCCTTCACCTTCTCCTGCATCTCATGTCCTATCTCCGGACTGTTGCGCAAGGCGCGGCTGACTGTGGCAATGCTCACTCCGAGTCGCGCCGCCAAATCCTTCAACGATGTTCTATGTCTCGTGTTGTTCATTTCTCGTTAGGAGTCTTTTTTTAGGTTTTTGACCTTTTCGACTGCAAATATACGGCTATTTGTCGAAAATTGCAAACGTTTACGTGATTTTTTTCAAAAAAAGTTGTGGATTTTATTAAAAAAGGTGTATCTTTGCACCGGATTTTGTAATGAGTAATGAATAGTTGATAATAAGTTAGTTAGAAAACGTTTTTGGGAAGGGCTGTCGTGAGACAGCCCTACTTTTTTTAAAAAGGTAAAATATGAGATACGCAATAATTGGAACAGGGGCCATCGGAGGTTACTATGGCGCCCGACTTGACAAGGCAGGATTCGAAGTCCACTTCCTGCTGCACACCGACTACCAATACGTAGTTGACCACGGACTTACCATCGACTCATGCGACGGAAACTTCATGCTTCCCTCGCCTAAAGTGTATGACTCCACGGCAAAGATGCCACAGTGTGACGTGGTCATCGTGGCACTGAAGACAACCCAAAACCATCTTCTGCCCTCGCTTCTTCCGCCGCTGCTCAAGCCCGACACCATCGTGCTGCTCATACAGAACGGCATCGGTGTAGAAGCCGACGTGCAGCGCCACTTCCCCTCGCAGCCCATAGCAGCCGGAATGGCGTTCATCTGTTCAGCAAAAGCCGGACCGGGACACATCAACCACCAGTTCTACGGCAACATCAACATCGGCAACTACAGCTGCCACGACACTCAACGCTACGGACAGATGCTCGACGACTTCCGTGCAGCTGGCATTGGAGCCGCCGACGTGGAGTATCTTGAGGCACGCTGGAAGAAGGCCGTTTGGAACATGCCGTTCAACGGAATGACCGTGGCTCTCAACACCACCACCAACCGCCTTCTCTCATGCGAGTCTACCCACCGTCTCGTCTACGACCAGATGCTCGAAGTCATAGGAGCCGCACAGGCCTTAGGCGTAAAAAACCTCGACTCCCGTTTTGCCGACAAGATGATAGCCAACACCATCAAGATGCCCCCCTATTCTCCAAGTATGAAACTCGACTTCGACTTCCATCGTCCTATGGAGATAGAGTATCTCTACACCCGCCCCATAGCCGAAGCCCACGCAGCCGGATTCGCCATGCCAAAGCTCAAAATGCTCGAGGCAGAGTTGAAATTCATCACTTTATCATCTTCAACGCCATCTTGATCACCTGCTCCACTGCGGCAGTGGGGTTGTCCTTCAATATCTGCATCACCACCTTCTGCGACGGAGCAGGCGAGAAGCCAAGCATCGTGAGCGCGCTCACGGCCTCTTCTTTCACCTTGTTGTCCACCGGATTCTCCATAGAACCTCCGGCAGGAATCTCTTCGGCAATGCCTAACGACACGATCTTGTCGCGCAGGTCCACAATAATGCGTTGGGCAGTTTTCAGTCCGATGCCCTTAATGGTCTTTATCATACGCTCGTTGCCCGTGGAAATGCTGTTGCACAGCTCCGCGGGACTCATCGACGACAGCACCATGCGGGCCGTGTTAGGCCCCACCCCAGACACAGTGATGAGCAGCAGAAACATCTCACGTTCCTTCTTCGAGGCAAAGCCAAACAATACATGGGCGTCCTCCCTTATCGACTCATACACATATAGTTTCACCTCCTTCTTTCCCTGAATGGCACTATAGCAGTTGAGCGAGATATTCATCGCATATCCCACTCCCGCAGCCTCAACCACAGCCATGGCCGGCGTAAGCTCAGCCAATTCACCTTTTATATAATCTATCATAATATATTTTTTTAGTTGACGAGTTGACAAGTTGACAAGTAAACAAGTTGTCAACTAAGATTCTACATATATATATACGTTTTTGCTTACAAATTATTGTATTTTGGTACTATAAAAATATCAAATCAACAAAACTCACACTTTTTATTAATTTTTTCTTCCAAAATGACACATATTTCACGGAAAAAGAGTAATTTTGCAACCGAATTCAAGAAATAGTATCAAACAACGATAAAAGAAATGAAAAAAATCAGAGCAGCCGTAGTAGGCTACGGCAACATCGGAAAATACACCGTACAGGCTCTCGAAGCTGCCGGTGACTTTGAAATTGCAGGCATCGTAAGAAGAAACGGTGCAGAAAACAAGCCTGCCGAACTGGCACAGTACGAAGTGGTTAAAAACATCCGCGAGCTGAAGGATGTAGACGTGGCCATCTTGGCAGCACCCACACGTTCCTGCCCGGAATTTGCAAAAGACATCCTGCCGCTGGGCATCAACACTGTCGACAGCTTCGACATCCACACCAGTATCCTCGACTATCGTCGCGAGCTCATGCCTATCAACAAGGCCACAAACACCGTGTCGGTGATTGCAGCCGGATGGGATCCAGGTTCTGACTCCATAGTACGTACCCTTATGCAGAGCCTTGCTCCAAAGGGTTTGAGCTACACCAACTTCGGTCCGGGCATGTCAATGGGTCACTCCGTTTGCGTGCGTTCAAAGGAAGGAGTGAAAAACGCCCTCTCAATGACAATACCTCTCGGCGAGGGAATCCACCGCCGCATGGTATACGTTGAACTCGAAGATGGTTACAGCCTCGAAGAGGTTACAAAGGCCATAAAGGCAGACCCATACTTCGCCAACGACGAAACCCATGTGTTCCAGGTTGCCTCGGTTGACGATGTCCGCGACATGGGTCACGGCGTAAACCTCGTGCGCAAGGGTGTCAGTGGTCAGACCCAGAACCAGCGTCTCGAGTTCAACATGAGCATCAACAATCCAGCCCTCACCGGTCAGGTGCTTGTCAACGTGGCTCGCGCTTCGATGCGCCAGCAGCCCGGCTGCTACACCATGATTGAGATTCCTGTTGTAGACATGCTCGAAGGCGACCGCGAAGACCTCATATCACACCTTGTATAAAAGACACACCATACACAAAAACAATATCATAAAACCACGACAAAGGG
>CALZAP010000125.1 GCA_945614335.1 uncultured Prevotella sp. | reverse complement strand
ACTACTATTTCGACCGCATGAAAAAAGGACGCCACGTGATAGAGACCGAATACTTCATCGACCGCGAAGGCAAATACCACAGCGGAACCTGCACAGCACAATGTGCTTATGCTCCGGAATTCAGGGCCACAGCAGGAGGAATCAGCGTGGAGGTGGGAAACAAATAAGCGTAATCGGCAACGAATAAGCGTAATCGGCAACGAATAAGAGTGGATATGACGCATAATCCACAATTAAAAAAAAATACTAATATAAGAATATGAACAAAAAGACAATATTGACATTCATGATGATTGCTGCCACAACAGCCGCGTCAGCACAGAAAATCACAGTTAAAGAGGCAGAGATAGACTGCCGAAAAGTGCAATATTTCAAACCCGTCACGGCCACGTTCAACCTCAAGAACAAAGGCTCGCGACGACTGAAGATAAACGACGTGAGGGTGAGTTGCGGATGTATAAAAGCCGACTATCCGAAAGAAGAGATAGCCTCGGGCGATGAGTTCACCATATCGCTCACCTACGATGCAAGGCAGATGGGCCACTTCTTCAAAGAGGCAGCCATATATAGCAACGGCTCAAAAGAACCGCTATACCTCTCGATGAAAGGCATCGTAATGGAAGATGTGCCAGACTATACCGGCGACTTCCCATTCGTCATCGGCAACCTGCGTCTCGATAAGCGAGACCTCGAATTCGACGACGTAAACAAAGGCGACCAACCCGTCATCGACATCCACATCATCAACGATGGCACCACGGTGCTTGAACCCAACCTCATGCACCTTCCTCCATATCTCACCACCCCCTCGTCGAAACAATATCTGCGTCCTGGCAACCAAGGCAAGATAAGCGTTACCCTACACACCGAGAAACTGCGTGACTATGGTGTGACCGAGACCTCAGTCTATCTCGCCAACAAGCCAGGCGACAAGGTGAGCATCGACAACGAGATCACAGCCTCGGCCGTGTTGCTGCCTCAGTTTGCACAGATGACAGAGACACAACGTCTCAACGCGCCGCAACTCACTCTGTCGGCTAACGAGATAAAGGTTGACCTCGCCGACAAAGACAAGGCCACAGAGCGCATCGAGCTCACCAACAGCGGCAAGAGCCCACTGCAGATATCCTCGCTCCACATGTATTCCAAGGCGCTGAAACTCACCCTTGGCAAACGCACGCTGAAACCAGGCGAGAAGACCACGATGAAGGTCACCGTGGAACGCGAAGCATATAAGAATGCCCGCACTCGTCCACGCATCTTGATGATTACCAACGACCCAAAGAACCCCAAAATAGAAATAAACATAACTACACTCTGATTATGATACACCCAGAAAACAACGAAGAATATAAGGGACTCACCGTCAACAGCGGTGTAGAGCAGCCAGCGCGCGTAAACCCATATCTCAACCGCGACCGCTTCCGCCGTCGCCAACTGTCGGTGGCCGAGATGGTTGAAGGCATCGTCAAAGGCGACATAACCATACTCAGCCAGGCGGTGACCCTCGTCGAGAGCATCAATCCCGACCATCAGGCCAAGGCTCAGGAAGTGATAGAGAAATGCCTACCCTATAGCGGCAGCTCTATCCGCATCGGCATCAGTGGAGTGCCAGGAGCAGGAAAATCGACGTCGATAGACGTCTTCGGCACTCATGTGCTGGAACGCACTGGAGGCAAACTCGCCGTGCTCGCCATCGACCCGAGTTCTGAGCGCACGAAAGGCTCAATACTCGGCGACAAGACACGCATGGAGAAACTCTCGGTGCACCCGAAGTCGTTCATCCGTCCCAGCCCTTCGGCCGGATCGCTCGGCGGCGTGGCACGCAAGACTCGCGAGACCATCATCTTGTGCGAGGCGGCAGGCTTCGACAAGATCTTCGTCGAGACGGTGGGTGTGGGACAGAGCGAGACGGCCTGTCACTCGATGGTCGATTTCTTCCTCTTGCTTCAGGTGGCTGGCACCGGCGACGAGCTCCAGGGCATCAAGCGTGGCATCATGGAGATCAGCGACGGCATCGTCATCAACAAGTGCGACGGCGAGAATGTTGACCGCTGCCACATGGCAGCCACCAACTTCCGCAACGCCCTCCATTTCTTCCCGAAACCTGAAAGCGGTTGGCTGCCGAAGGTGTTGTGCTATAGCGGATTCTACGGCACTGGAGTGAAAGAGGTGTGGGACATGATATACGAATACATCGACTTCGTGAAGCAGAACGGATATTTCCAGTATAGGAGAAACGAGCAAAGCAAGTACTGGATGTATGAAACCATTAACGAACAGCTACACCGCAGCTTCTACAACAACCCGGAGATAAAGGAAATGCTGAAAAACGCCGAACGCTCGGTGCTCGGAGGAGAGAAAACAAGTTTTGCGGCTGCCGGAGAACTGCTCGACCATTACTTCTCATAATCCTTTTATATAATGCTGAAGATAGAAATAGACAACGGAAGCGGATTTTGCTTCGGAGTCACCACTGCCATAAAAAAGGCGGAAGAGGAACTGGCGAAGGGCTCGACGCTTTATTGCCTGGGCGACATAGTGCACAACGGCATGGAATGTGAACGCCTGAAGCAGTTGGGACTTGTCACCATCACCCATGAGGATATGGAGACACTGAGCAACGCCAAGGTGCTGCTAAGGGCTCATGGTGAGCCGCCTGAGACTTACGAACTGGCAAAGCGAAACAATATAGAGATTATAGACGCCACCTGTCCGGTGGTGTTGCAACTGCAGCGGAGGATACTCAGGCAGTATGAAACCTGTAATGAAGCGCAGATAGTGATATTCGGAAAGCCCGGACATGCAGAGGTGCTCGGACTTGTGGGACAGACACAGAGCCATGCCATCGTGGTGGCTCATTTTGAGGATGTGATGAATCTCGACTTCAACCGCGACATTTATCTGTATTCGCAGACCACAAAGTCGCTCGACGAGTTTCACCGTATCATTGACTATATACAGAGCCACATCTCGCCACAGGCCACGTTCAAGAGCTTTGACACCATTTGCAGACAGGTGGCCAACCGCATGCCAAACGTGAGCAGCTTTGCCAGCAGGCACGACCTCGTGCTCTTCGTTTGTGGAAGAAAGAGCAGCAACGGACGGGTGCTTTACGACGAGTGTCGACGGGTGAACCCCAACAGTCGCCTAATAGAGGGACCTGAGGAAATCATGCCCGAATGGCTCGAGAATATCAGCACGATAGGAATATGCGGAGCCACAAGCACTCCGAAATGGCTTATGGAACAATGTCGCGACGCTATAGTGACATTGAATCCAGGAGCAATGGAATGACAGAATGTATAATAACGCAGAAATCCCATGACCTTAGGCCATGGGATTCTGTTGTTTGTTTGGAATAAATTTTGTCTTGTTTAAAATATTGTTAGGCTTCTGCGTTTGGAATGACAGACACCACGCTCTTGTTAAAGCGTGTCTTCTTGAAATTCACTGTGCCGTCAACCAGAGCGTAGAGGGTATCGTCCTTGCCAATACCAACATTCAGTCCTGGATTGTGCTTTGTGCCACGCTGGCGAACGATGATGTTGCCTGCGATACACTGCTGGCCACCCCAAATCTTGACGCCTAATCTTTGTGAAGCTGATTCACGGCCGTTCTTAGAACTACCTACACCTTTTTTATGTGCCATTTCTTACTTCCTCCTGAATTTAAGCGATTACTTGTTTAACTTCAATCTGTGTGAACTGAGCGCGATGACCATTCTTCTTGCGATAGTCCTTGCGACGCTTCATCTTGAAAACGATGACCTTGTCACCCTTTACAAGTGGGTTCACAACCTCACATACTACTTTTGCACCGTCTACGGTAGGTGCGCCAACCTTTACTGCTCCGTCGTTTTCTACGAGCAGTACTTTCTCAAACTCAACAGACTGGCCCTGCTGAGCGTCCTTCATGTGATGGACGAAGAGCTTTGCTCCCTCAGTTGCCTTGAACTGCTGACCGTTAATCTCTACGATTGCGTACATTTTTATTTATTAAACGGGTTTCCTCTGCGAGGCGGACATACTTCGTGCAGCCGCTTGACCAAGCCCCAACAGACTAAAATCGGCTGCAAAGGTACAAATAATTATTAAGATATGGAAATAATAATGTGACAAAATGGCTCACTTTACGCATATTTAACCTTTTTTATCCCTTGTTGCCGGTGAACCATGGGTAAAATAAAATGGAGATTATGAATGTCCTGCCTGACAATCCATGGCAGGACGATTCACAATCACCATATTACTATCCGAAATTACACAAAACAATTATCAAAACTGTAGGACTTATACAATGCCCTGAGCCATCATGGCCTTAGCCACCTTCATGAAGCCTGCAACGTTGGCACCCTTCACGTAGTTGATGTATCCGTCGGGCTGTGTGCCGTACTTCACGCAGTTTTCGTGAATGTCCTTCATGATGAGCTTCAGACGGTTGTCTACCTCTTCTGAAGTCCAGCTCAGACGCTCAGAGTTCTGGCTCATCTCAAGACCAGAAACTGCCACACCACCGGCGTTTGAAGCCTTGCCTGGAGCATACAGGATCTTGGCGTCCTGGAATGCCTTTACGGCCTCTGGGGTAGAAGGCATGTTTGCACCCTCTGCAACTGCGAATACGCCGTTGTTGACAAGTGTCTGTGCCTGCTCGCCGTTGATTTCGTTCTGGGTGGCGCATGGCAGGGCAATGTCTGCCTTCTCGCCCCATGGACGTTCGCCAGCGTGGTATACTGCGTTAGGATATTCCTCTACATACTCCTTGATACGTCCGCGCTCGATGTTCTTCAGTTCCATAACATAGTCGAGCTTTGCACGGTCGATGCCGTCCGGGTCGTAGATGTAACCGTCGGAGTCAGAAAGTGTGAGAACCTTTGCTCCGAGCTGGATGCACTTCTCGGTGGCATACTGAGCCACGTTACCAGAACCGGAGATGAGCACCTTCTTGCCTTCGAGGCTGATGCCGCGGGTCTCAAGCATTGACAGAAGGAAGTATACTGTGCCATAGCCAGTTGCCTCTGGACGAATGAGAGAACCGCCGAACTCGCGGCCTTTTCCTGTAAGCACACCGCTCCACTCGTGGGTGAGCTTCTTGTACATGCCAAACATGTAGCCTACCTCACGGCCGCCAACACCGATGTCGCCGGCTGGAACGTCCTCGTCAGGACCGATATGACGATAAAGCTCTGTCATGAAAGCCTGGCAGAAACGCATCACCTCTGCGTCGCTCTTGCCACGTGGTGAGAAGTCGGAACCTCCCTTGGCTCCACCCATGGGAAGGGTTGTCAAAGAGTTCTTGAATGTCTGCTCGAAAGCGAGGAACTTCAAGATTCCAAGGTTCACCGACTTGTGGAAACGGATACCTCCCTTGTAAGGGCCAATC
>CALZAP010000124.1 GCA_945614335.1 uncultured Prevotella sp. | reverse complement strand
CTACTACTACCCAGTGTATGGCAATAATAGTTACTCGATACTCAACAAGCACTGCTATAACTACAACATCCTCAACGAGCTTGACAACAGCGGTTCGCAGTCAACGGTCACCAGTTTCCAGGCAAACCTCGGACTGCGTTGGAAGCTGCTGAAAAACGTGGAATTCCAGGGTGACGCATCACTAAGCCTCTCTTCATCAAGAATGAAGTCGTGGGCAACAGAATTCACAAATGCCGTGTCACAGATACGTGGCTACGACACGGGTGAGGTACAGCCAAACTCTGAGGAAGAACTTTCAAGCCCACTGCCTTACGGAGGAATACTCAACAGTGCAACACAGCAGAACGTAAACTACTCATTCCGCGGTGCCTTCGTCTATAACAACACCTTTGCCGAGAAGCATAACGTGACGTTCAACATCGGTATGCAGGTACAATCTTATAAGTTCGATGGCGAGACAATGCTGCGATACGGCTATCAGAAATACCGCGGTGAGACATTTGCCACAGTACCAGCACTCAGCGACCTGCACACAGCTACAGGATATAAGCCTACAACCGACTTGCATGAACTAATGCGCCAGGGCTCCAGCATAACCAATACAAAGCAGAACCAACTCAGCGAGTATTTCACTGCCGTTTATAGCTTCGATAACCGCTATGTGCTGAACCTCAACGGACGCCTCGACGCGTCTAACCGCTTCGGTCAGGATGAGAACAAACGTTTCAATCCGACACTCTCTTTCGGTGCCAAGTGGCGCATCGGCGAAGAACCTTGGATGGACTGGGCAAGCTCATGGTACGACATGTTCGACATCTCCTTCTCTTACGGATGGAGAGGAAATTCCGTAAGTGAGGTGTCACCATACCTTATTGCCACCGATGGAGGTCTGCACACATACTTCAAGCAGTACTACCTGAAGATAAAGTCACTGCCATATCCTGACCTTGGATGGGAGAAAACACGCGACTGGAACCTCGGAGCCGACCTATCGTTCTTTGACGGACGCTTAAGTGCTGGCTTCAACTACTACAACAAACGAAGCGACGTGCTCAGTTCGCATGAGGTTTCAACAGAATACGGTGTGGAATCGGCTTACGTGAAGGGCACCATCATGAAAAACTACGGTTATGAGTTTATCATCAGCGCTACTCCAATACGCACCAAGGACTGGACATGGTCTATCGCCTTCAACACCAGCAAGGACTACAACCGCGTGGAAAACAACGAGATTGTAAACCTTCCAAACGACTACCTTACAGGAGCAGCCATAGTGGAGGGCAAACCCTATGGCACCATCTACGCCTTCGACTTCGCAGGCTTGGATCCAAAGACAGGTTATCCCACTTTCAACGGACTTGACAAGGAAGAGAAACCGGTAGACTTCCGCGAGTATCTCGTAGAGGCAGGATGCACTGAGCCCGATGTGGCTGGCGGTATAAGCACTTCGCTGAGATACAAGAACTTCCACCTTCGCGCACAATTTGCAATGTCGATAGGCGCACAGGCTTATCTACCCAATTATTTCGCAACAACAGGTGCACCACGTCCAGAACAGAACATGCCTACTTACATGCTTGATCGCTGGCGTCAACCTGGCGACGAACTTTGGACTGACATCCCATCAATTGCAGCAGGAAATCCAAACGACATTAATTTAACGCTAAAATATGGCTCCAACGGAGAGTATTGGAGCAGCCCATACCAGATGTACAACTACTCAACAGCACGTATAGCCGACACCGACTTCATACGTTGCCGTTCGCTGTCACTTCAGTATGACCTGCCGAAATCAGCACTTGCAACTTTGGGAATGCGCAATGCCTATATAACGGCAAGCCTCACCAACCCGTTCTTCATCGCCTTTGACAGCAAATGGAACGGACGCGATCCCGAAACAGCCTCATGGCCAGCACGAAAGTCGTTCACACTGGCATTAAATATCACATTCTAACACAATAATAATATAGTATACAACGTTATGAAGAAATATATATGGCTTTTGCCTCTTGCTGCCTTAATGTTCGGCAGCTGCGGCGATTTTCTTGAAGAGGAGTCACAGAGCGAAGTAATACCAAAGTCTGCATCCGACTTCTCTGAACTACTCATCGGTAGCGGTTATCCCGACAACTATGGGCCCGACTTCTCATGGGTGGAATATCTCGACGACGACTGCGAGGCTTATCTTGACCTCACAGGCTACGACGAGAACTGGAACCCTATAGACGGATTCTCTGGCAGTTCACAGGCCATCACTCCACTGCCTTTCTATTCATGGCAGCCATACATGATGGACCAAGACGGCTACGGCACACGCATAAACACAGTTGCCTCATCTACAACCTACGCTCAGTTCTATAAAAAGATAATGGGATGCAACGCAGTGCTGGACAATATTGACGAAGCAGTAGGTACACAGGAAACTCGCGACCGCGTAAAGGCTGAGGCACTTGCCGTGAGGGCAATGCTCTACTTCCAGCTCGTAAACCTTTATGGTGAGCCTTACAACTACAACAAGAACGCACTTGGAGTGCCTCTGAAGCTCGATGCAAACCTCTCTACTGATGGAATTGCACGCAGTACTGTGGCCGAGGCATACGAAGACGTTATCCTGCCCGACTTGAAGAAGGCTGCCGAACTTATGGACCCATTGGAAATCATCTACAAAAACTATCGAGTGAACCAACCTTCGATACATATCCTACTCTCGCGCGTCTACCTCTTCATGGAACGCTATAAGGAGGCTACCGATGAAGCCGGCAAGGCACTCGCCATGGGCATCAGACTGATGAACCTGCCTACAGAACTCGCGGGAGCAATGGAAGGAAACTGGAGCTACAACCCGCTGGACTACAACAATCCTGAGGTGCTATGGCTCTTCGGAACCGGCACACGAGCCGGAAGCACTTGCTACTGGACAGGCCATGCTTCAGAATTCCGCGCACTTTGGGATTCTAACAACGACTTGCGCTGGACATCTTACGGACTTGCACTTCAGTATTCGTCGGATGTAATAAAAAAACCTTATGGGACAAGCGGACTTAGCCAGAACATAAGAACTGCAGAGGCTTGGCTCAACAAGGCAGAAGCAGAGGCTCTGCTGGGCAATGCATCGGAAGCTAACAAGGCATTGGAGACACTGCGCAAGTCGCGCATCAACGGCTATGAGCACACAACACTCAGCGGCGACCAACTGCTCAAGGAGATACGCGACGAACGACGCAAGGAGTTCTGCTTCGAGGGATTCAGATGGTTTGACCTCCGCCGCTACGGCATGCCGGAGATAAAGCACATATATCGTGCAGAAGCCGGCGGACCGAAACTCGTCTACACTCTGAAGGAGAAAGACCCAATGTACACACTGCCAATACCGCAGAGCGTGTTTGAAAAGAATACTGAACTACAGCAAAACGACTGCCGCAACACATCTGAGCGCGTGGCAGTGAATGCAGAATAAACATCATGGAGGAAAAGAAAATGAAAAAGACTTTAAGAAACATATTGTTCATCATGGCGTTATGCACTGGTTTTGCAGCCTGTGCTGGCGATGAAGAGGAAATTGGAGCTCCGATAGAAATCACTCCCGAATATGAACTTCCACAAAAAGGAGCATCGGACGCAGCCAACGCACGCATACTCAACTACTACAACAAGTATGGGTCATATGTACTTTACGACTTCAACAACAAAGACGCATGGTGGCTCCAAGTAACGGGCAATGCATCAAGTGGCGGACGCACATATTACGCCACCAACGGTGACTTTAGCAATGTCGATGCCATGCTCGACTATATAGAAGACATCTGGCTGAAATATTTCACCGACGACTTCCTGAAAAAGGGTGGCATGCCGTATCGTGTGTTCCTTGCAGACTCTGTATACATGAAGCGCGATTGGGACGACGGAACATTCATGATTGCAACTCAGAACTATGCCATCAACGGCAACGGACTCATCATAGGAGGCATGAACCAAGTGCCTACCATGGATGCCGCCACGAAGAAGGCACGCAAGATAGAACTCTTCACGGCACTGTGGTCTTACTACCGTGCACAAGGGCTACTCAGCATTCCTGACGAGTTCTATGCCGAGACCGATTACGCCACAAGACCAACAATGACAAAGGGGCAGTGGAGCTACGAATACACAACCGACGACATCGCAGCCCTCAGAAACCGCGGTTTCATTCCAAAGTATTCTCAATGGGGATATAGCGTGTACAACGAGATATACATGAAATACTCGGACACATACGACACGTGGAACGGCAAAAGCGAAAACGACATAAAGGCTCTCGACTACGACTACTACATGACACAGATACTTAACGCCACTGACGAGGCCGTAGCCGACTATCTCGCCTATCCTGCTATAAAAAAGAAGTGGGACTGCCTAATTAACTTCTACAAGACTAACTACGGTATCGACCTCAGGGCAATAACAAAATAATAAAAATATTAATTGACAAATGAAAAAACTAATATTCTTGGCATCCATGCTCCTCGTGGGCATGGTGCCTTCAATGGCTCAGGAAAAGATGTCAGAGGAAAAGGCTCTGATGCAACAATACTACGACCTGCTCTTCCAAAAGAAAGACACGGTAAAAGCCGACAAGGCAAAGGCTAAACTCCTGAAGAAGTATCCTAAAGGCGACTTCGCACGACGTACTGCCGCCGAGAAACTTTGGAAACTACAGGGCGAGGAGTTTAACAAGGCTGCCGACCAATTCCGCAAGGACTTCCCCATTGCCG
This sequence comes from uncultured Prevotella sp., assembly GCA_945614335.1. Taxonomy (GTDB): domain Bacteria; phylum Bacteroidota; class Bacteroidia; order Bacteroidales; family Bacteroidaceae; genus Prevotella. The sequence goes on along the minus strand of CALZAP010000124.1, from coordinate 644 downwards.
ACTTCTATGCCAACCCCGACGGCGGAGGACACATCTATGTGAACTTCTACCGCTCTTATTCAAGAAAACTGTGGGACGAGAAGAACTACGACAAGCTCGTGGAGGTGATGCAGGAAATGGAATTCTCGGGACTCTCGGAACTCTACGGCCACACTGTGATGTTCTACATAATGAAACGTCCCGACGATCCGAAAACCTATGTCGACATAGCTGAGAAAATGTACGCAATAATGGCTGAGAAGTCAAAGACTTATGTCGACATGTACAACGATGGACTATCGCAAAAGCAGTCTCAACAGGCTGTCCTAAACTACTACACGACCGTGGAAGCGGAAGTGCTGATGAGAAGCGGACGAGTGCAGGATGGCATCGACCTAATGAACACCTTGCCCGAAGACGTGCGCTACAACCAATATCCAAAGGGCAACCAGCTCTACGCTGAGGCTCTCATGAACCAAGGCAAGAAAGAGGAGGCTGTGAAAGCCATGACTGGAGCGGCTTCGACGGGAATGCTCACCAAGGAACTGGGCGACATGCTAAAGGCCTACTACAACGAGTGCGAGCCAAAGCCAGCAGCCACATACGACGAATACCTTAACTCGTTGAAGACTCCCGCTTACCTAGAAAACGTGAAAGCTCACGTG